>CANJNE010000005.1 GCA_947475275.1 Flavobacteriales bacterium
CATAGCTTGCTAGAATTACATTATTACCAATTTGACAATCGTGAGCAATATGAACATAAGTCATTAACAAACAATTTGAACCAATGACCGTTTTCCATTTATCTTTTGTCGCTCTATGAATGGTAACGCACTCTCGAATCTTTGTATTGTCGCCGATTTCTACAGTAGTATATTCTCCATCAAACTTTAAATCTTGCGGAACAACACCGATAACTGCTCCAGGAAAAATCTCACATTTCTCACCGATTCTTGCTCCTGGATAAATAGTTACATTTGGATGAATGCGCGTTCCCGCTCCAATTACAACGTCCTCAAATATTGTTGCGAAGGCATCAATTTGGACACCTTCTCCAATTTTCACATTACTCGAAACCTGGGCAAGATTACTTATCATTACGCTATCTTATCTTTTATAACTTGTGCTAGCATCTCTGCCTCCATTACTTGTTTTCCATTAACATATGCCTTCCCTCCCATTTCTACTAAACCTCTTCGAATTGGCGATAATAATGTCAATTCAAAAACTATGGTGTCACCCGGGATTACCTTCTGCTTAAATTTTACGTTATCAATTTTCATGAAATAAGTAGAGTATAAATGAGGTTCTTCTACTTTACTCAAAGCAAAAATCCCTCCTACCTGCGCCATTGCTTCAATTTGAAGAACTCCAGGAAAAACAGGATTTCCCGGAAAGTGCCCTGTGAAGATTGGCTCATTCATTGTAATATTTTTCACTCCCACTATAGAGTTCTCTGTGATTTCCATGATTTTATCTATCATTAAAAATGGAAAACGATGGGGCAACATCCTTTCAATGTCGTGAATAGTGTATAGCGGGTCTTTAGTTAAATCAAACTGCCTTCCTTGTTTTTCTTGTTTTTTGATCTGATCTTTTAAAATCTTTGCAAATCTCACATTACCAGAATGTCCTGTCCTAGCACCAAGAATGTGCGCTTTTATTGGCTTGCCGACTAATGCTAAATCACCAACAATATCAAGCAATTTATGGCGCGCTGGTTCGTTCTCAAATTTCAATTTTGTGCTATTCAAAACACCAATTCCCTCAATGGATACTTGAAGATTTTCTTTTCCAAGTAATTTAGCCAAGCGGTTTAATTCTTCCGGAGAAACATCTAATTTATCAACCAAAACAATGGCGTTATCAAGATCTCCACCTTTAATTAGGTTATTTTTTGCCAAAAACTCTAGCTCTCTCAGAAAAACAAATGTGCGACAATTTGCAATTTCCTTATTGAACTCACCAATATTGTACATGGTTGCGTGTTGAGTACCTAAAACTGGCGATTTGTAATCAACCATGACAGTAATCCTATAGTTTTTGTCAGGAACTGCCAAAAACTCAATTCCTCTTTCTAGATCTTCCCATGGAATATTTTCGGTTAATTCAAGGTATTCTCTTTCGGCATTTTGCTCCTCATAACCCACCTCTTCAATTGCCTCCACAAAAGGCAAAGCACTTCCGTCCATTATCGGAACCTCAGGTGCATCGATTTTGATTAATGCATTATCAACTTGACAACCATAAAGTGCCGCCAAAATATGTTCCGTAGTGTAAATTCTAGCACCTTTATATTCCAATGTTGTTCCTCTGTCGGTAGAAACAACCAAATCAACATCGGCTTTTACAACAGGAGTTCCCTCCAAATCAACACGTTGAAACTTATAACCATGATTTTCAGGGGCAGGACAAATTTCTACATTTACTTTTTCACCAGTGTGAAGCCCAATTCCAGATAACTTAACGACTTCCTTGAGGGTTCTTTGTTTTTCAGTTTGGCTCATTATTTTGAGTTAATGCTTTTATTTTCTTTTCTAATTCCTGAAGTTTATTAAGAATGAACGGTAGTTTTCGAAAACCAAAGTATGATTTTTTAAAATCTTCTAATGGAATTCCGGGAGAACCCATTAATGTTTCAGGTTTTTTGACGGTAGATGGAATACCTGATTGAGCCACAATTTTTGTGTCATCGGCAATATGCAAATGCCCACTGATTCCAGCCTGTCCGCCTACCATAACACGTTCTCCAATTTTGGCAGAACCAGCAACACCTACTTGAGCAGCCAAGGCTGAATTATAACCGATTTCAACATTATGGGCAATTTGACAAAGATTATCGATTTTTACTCCTTTTTTAATCCTTGTTGAGCCCATAGTCGCGCGATCTATAGTAGTATTTGATCCTATTTCTACATCATCTTCAACAACAACATTCCCAATTTGAGGTACCTTGTGAAACACTCCATTAGCATCAGGAGCAAACCCAAATCCATCAGCTCCGATAACTGTCCCAGCGTGAATGATGCAATTTTCTCCAATAACACAATCATGATAAACACTAACACCGGGATGCAACACGGTTCCTTTACCTATGCTAACATTGTCCCCGACATAACAATTAGGAAAGATTTGAACTCCTTCGGCGACTTTGACATGCTTACCTATGTAAGAAAAGGCACCAATATAAACTTCAGTGGCAATATTTGCTGATTCAGAAACAAAACTTGGCGTTTCAATTTCTGGAGTTTTTTTATTCATCTGAGCATACAACTCCAGTAATTTTGCAAAACACTGGTATGCATCATCAACCTTAATAAGGGTTAGCGTTTCAGGTAATAATTTTGAGGGAGAAAAAGATTTGTTAACAATACAAATTGATGATTCTGTGCTGTAGATATACTCCTCATACTTCGGATTAGAAAGAAAAGAAAGTGCCCCGGGGTGTCCTTCTTCTATCTTGGCTAGTGTAGTAACCGTAGCACCCGAAAATCCAAAAACTTCCCCATTCAGCAATCCAGCAATTTGTTCGGCTGTAAACTCCATCTTTCAAAATTACAAATAAAGCGTTATTGACTTATTTTGAACCACAGGATTTATCAACATATTTGATTGAATTGTTAAGGGCATTGAATCGTTGAATCTGACTCAATGGCAATAACATTTATTTTGTTTTTATACCAAATTGCTTTCAACCCAAACTTTTGCCTTTGACCTTCAAAAATAGTAATGTGCTGTATAGCCTTAGGTTTTTTTGAAAAATTTGTTTTCGAAAAATCTATCTTACCTTCTTTCTTAATCACCTTAAATAATGCATCAGCATCCTTAAATCCTAAGGCTTTTATTCTACAATTCATAATTTCCGAAGAATCAAGAAATAGCATATGATCATCATTTGGATAATGAATAATATTGCCAAATCCTTTTGTGGAGTTTTTTATGTCAGTAACCCGCCCTGCACTTACATATACCTCAGATATAAAACTTTCGTTTGGCAAAGAAAAAAAGAAATTTACAACACCTTTACCTTCAAGGTTTTTAGATAACTTATAAACTTTTAAATCCCCTTCGGTATCACTTTCTCCGAAATCAACATCACCATCGTTTAAAACTTGAATAATATCGTCCTCTGAGACACCACTGGCCTTCAATAATTTTAATTGACCATCAGACACAACGATTAACCTATCCAAAAAAGCATTCTTCACCCTATTTGAAGGCAACCATGAGCAACCCCTATTTTGAAAAAATATGAATACAAATACAAGACCTATTGAAAAGCCTATTCCATAATATTTCAATCTTTTTAAAAAGGATTCCATCGTTCAAAATAAGAATGGCTGCCCTCTGGACAGCCACTTTAAAGTAATTTCTTTTATAAAAGGGAATCGAGTTTAGAAGTCAATTGTGCTTTAGGCACTGCTCCAACAGACTTGTCTGCTACCTCACCATTTTTTATAAAAAGGACAGTAGGTATGTTTCGAACTCCAAATTGTGCAGAGACACCTGGATTGTTGTCTACATCAACTTTTCCAATTATTGCTCTTCCTTCATATTCTGAATGCATTTCGTCGATAACTGGTCCAATCATTCTACAAGGTCCACACCAAGCAGCCCAAAAATCCACAACCACAGGCTTGTCTGATTTTAACACCAGTTCTTCAAAGTTTGCATCTGTAATTTCTAATGCCATAATAAAATATTTATTTGATAATTATTTCTTATTTGAATCGTAAAATTAGTTTAAATTATAAATCTAACTGACAAATATCTTTATTTTTTAGCTCAATTTATTAGTGCCATTAACTATTGAAATTTTTTTCATTGTCTTTTGATTTTCACTTTTCAAACAATAAAAATAATTTCCATCAACAAACGCTTTAGAATCGAATCTCACAATGTGACCTCCCTCGGAACATTCTTTAGAAAACAATTCTTTTATAAAATTCATATCAACATCTAACAACTCGATTCGCACGTTTTTCAATATTTCACATGTAAAATAAATAGTTACTTCACCTGAAGCTGGATTTTGTTCTACAGGGTACAAAATCGCATAATCCTTCTGAATTGGCTCTCCTCTACTGACATAAGCCAAAATTTTTCTGTAAACAATAAATAATATCAATAAGCCTAAAGTAACAGAAAGGGTTACAATAAGAATATTTGCTATTGAAAAACTTACTAAAATCATAATGAAATCACTCCTTTAATTTGACTTGCCTTTTCGTAAACTGAAATAATCGAATCTACATCCAACATCAATTCTTTAACTGAAATACTCATGTATTTTCCAGTTCTTGACGCATGCATCACCAAATCACTTGACTCGTTGAACAACGCATTAATTTTTGCTACCGATTCAGAATTATTGGGCACAATAAACTTAAATAAATATACATCAGGCCAAACCTGCTGTTCTAATTGAAATTTTAATTTATCAAAAATTGAATCGCTCATATTTCTTTACATTACAAAAGTAACATAAAAGCTTATGCCGAAAAAAAATCCGGATTGGTTGCTATAAATTCTTTGGTAATAATATTTAGTCGGGTCGATTCATGCATCATTTCGAAAGAAAGTTGATTTTTATTTGACAGCAACTGATCAAAACAAACCACACCATCCATGTTAAGCAATCTAATTTGCTCCAAAAACAACATAGAATCCATTTCCTTTGACAACTTCAATTCATTTTTTTCAATTGAAAAATTTGGCCATTTTTTACCGAATAACAAAAAAAGCTCGATCGCTTGTTCAATTATTGAAATCACCTCTTTTATTTCATTTGTAAGGTGCAATTTTAATAAAAGTTTTGACTTATGTAAGTTGTATTGCTGAACACAATTTATGATATTGCTATCATCAATTAATAAGGCTTGATCGGATGGTTTAGTCGAATTCAATGCGCTGTAAAGCAGAACTTCTTGTTGAATGACTAACAATTTTTTTAATTTTTGAATTTTCGAGATGGCAAGCTTTGGATGAAAAGCATTTGAAAAGAAAAAATTCTTTATTTGAAAAGCTTCATACTCAATTTTTAAAGGAAGTTCATTAATATGTTTTGCATTTAAATAAATTAAAGCTTCGTTCGAATTCATTTATCTAATCCTTTATTCTTTCGCATTCGAATATTCAGAAACTCAACCGTGAGGGCATAAGCCATTGCAAAATATATATAAGCTTTAGGAATATGTTGATTGAATGCTTCAGCAACAAGAATAACACCAATGGTAACCAAAAATGCCAAAGCCAACATTTTAATTGTCGGGCGGTTATGAATAAATTCACTTATTGGTTTCGCAAACAACATCATAATAATCATAGAAACAATAACGGCAGCATATATTATAACCAAAGGATTATGCCCTGTCTCTCTTGCTAAATCGTTCGTCATACCAATTGCTGTTATTATGGAATCAAAACTAAATACAATGTCTATAAGCACAATTTGAATAATAATTGCACTCAATTTTTGTTTTGCACTTTTTGTCCCATCTTCTTTACCTTGAACGGAACGATGCATTTCAATTGTACTTTTATAGATAAGAAAGAGCCCTCCAAGTAACAATACCAAACTTTGCAAATCAAAATCCTTAAGAAACTGAATGTTGGTATTTGGAAAAAGTGGCTCCGTCATTTTCATTAGCCATGCAACTAAGGCTAGCAACAACAGGCGCACCAACAATGCCAATGTCAATCCAAAGTTCCTCGCTTTTCTTTGATCTTTTTGAGATAATTTTTCAGTGACAATTGAAATAAAAATTATATTATCAATCCCAAGTACAATTTCCAATAAGGAAAGTATTAACAAATAAACTATTCCTTCCCAGGACAATAAAGCTTCAAAAAATTCCATTTCAATTAATCAAAAATCAAAATTACGATTTTAATGATGTTGCATTTAATTGATTAAAAAATTCATTCAACATCTTTACGTTTACTTCTTTCGGAGTAAAAATTTCCACTAATTTGGTTTTATCGTTATTACCTTCAAAAAATCCTGGTAATTCATCCTTTAACTCATCAATGGTTGAAACAGCTAAATATTCAATATCTCCCGCATCACATATACCTTTTGCATTCATATTATGAGTGGCTTCGAAATACTTTTCGAGCTGTTTTGTTGAAGATGGTCCAGGAATAATTCTAAATATACCACCTCCCGAATTATTGATTACTATAATTCTAAGGTTTCCTCCAACGTAGGGATTAAAAAATGCATTACTATCGTAGAGGAAGGAAATATCGCCACTGATTAAAACATTAAGTTGAGAGGCATTTGCCACACTTGCCCCAACCGCACTGCTAGAACTACCATCTATTCCACTCGTTCCACGATTGCAACAATATGAAATGGATCTCGAAGGATCAAAAAGTTGCATGTAACGAACAACAGAACTATTTGCCATGTGCAGGTTTACTTCATCCGGAAGATTTTGAATTATTTCATGAAATACCGTAATATCTGAATACTCTAACTTACCAAGGACAAGTTCTATTTTATCCTGAATTTTAAAATCAATAGAATTCCAACGGCCTGCATAATTGGATTGAGAACGATTGAAAATAAGTCTATTTACTTCTTTAAAGAAAGATTTTGGTTCTGTTTGAAAAGAATGACTCAAACATTGATAGGTGTCCATGAAGGGAAATTCAAATCCAATTTTCCAACAAAAATCAGGTTTGTATTCTCTTAAAAATGTTTTTATTTTCTTAGACACAACTGCACCTCCGATTGTAATCAATAACTCAGGTCTAAAATCTTCTTTTTCTTGTTCGGTCATTGCATTTAAAAACCGATCAATACAATTTATAAAACGGCTGCTAGACAAATTGGATGTATTCTCAGTAATTACCAAAACTGAAGAATTTTCAGAAAATATTTCCAATTCTCTATTTAATGCTTCGTCTTTAATGAGTTGACCACAAAGGACCAATATTTTTTTTCGCTCAAGATGACTCGTAATTATGGGAACGTGCTTTGAAGAGAAATGAAATTCACCACTAATCAGTTGAATCTCTCTTTTAGGAAAATCAGACTTTTCTGAAGTATCATAAAGCGGCTCTGAAATACTTACATTAAAATGAATAGGTCCTTTCCAGTTCCCATTACCTTCATTAAAAGCAATAGCAGATTCCCTTTCCATATACCATTGTTCTTTATCATCATTGATATAATCTGAAAAATTACAACTGTATTTGACATGTTTATCAAAAACACCTTCTTGTCTTATAGTTTGTCCATCTCCCTGATCAATCCAGTGTAAAGGTCGATCAGCAGTAATTACAACCAATGGAATACATTGATAATAAGCCTCGGCTATTGCAGGGTAATAATTCAAAGGAGCCGAACCTGAAGTACAAACCACACCTACGGGCTCACCGAGTTGCTGAGCCATGCCAAGAGCAAAAAAAGCAGCTGATCGTTCATCATGAATTACATAACAATTGACATCATTATGTTCATCAAAAGCAATTGAAAGAGGTGCGTTTCTTGAGCCTGGTGAAATGACAACATTTCGCATACCATGCGAAACACATTGACTTACCAGTAATTGAACACCTATTTTATTTGTGGATTTCATCTATTAATTTGGTTAAATTCGACTTGATCCATTAGTGTGCGGCTTTTATTTTCTGTTTCTTGCCATTCAGCATGTGGATCAGAATGTTTTGTAATTCCCCCTCCCAAAAACAAAAACATTTGGTCATCAATGAATCTTGCACATCTCAAGTTTACATAAAGTTCTGTTTCACTATCTCCACTCCAACCAAGAATACCTGAATATAAATCTCGATCATGAACTTCTATTTGATGTATTTCCTCAAATGCTTCTTTTTTAGGGAACCCACAAACAGCAGGTGTCGGATGAATCCTCTTTATGAACTCACCAAGATTTCGCCGATCAAAATCAAAATATATTTTTGTCATCAAATGCTTAATAGGCCCTGCATTATATGAAATTGGATTACTCAACTGAACTTCCGCTGCAACATTTTCTAATTCACTTTTCAAGTATTCAGTAACTATTTTTTGCTCTTCCAATTCTTTTTCCCCCCAAGCATGAAAATCATCATTCTTTTTGGTTGCCGCAAGAGACATAGTATAACCCTTATTACCTTCAGCTTTGAGAAAAACTTCAGGTGTTGCTCCTATCCATGTTCCTATTAATTCAGAGGACAAAAGGTATACAAAGGCATTTGGATAGGCCGCACAAAGTTTTTCAAAGTAATCATCCAAATTGAAATTTATTAACCCTATTTTTTTTATCCTCGACAAAACACATTTTTTCAAATCTCCATTGTTCATTTTTGAAATCAAACTTTGAAATTGGGCTAGGTATTGATCGAAATCAACTTCGATTATTTTTTTTTCCAACCCTTTGTGAAAATGATTAGATTTTGCATTTTCATTTTCACGAAAAACTAACCAATTTTTACCCTCAAAATCAGTGACAACAAAACCGAAAATATTCGATTGACCATCGATCCGCTCGAACTGCCCATTTTTTTCTTGGATTTCCTTTCCTGGAAATCTAAATTTCAATATATCAGTCAATTTGTTTGTTTTTTATCGATGATTAACACAGTCAAACGTCCTGTACAAATCAACTTATTGCTATCCATATCAAACAAATCAACTTGCCAAATGTGCGTAGTATTCCCACAATGTATTAATTTTCCGACAGCTTTAACCACCCCGCTCTTCATTGATCCGATATGGTTGGCATTGATTTCTAATCCAACTGGTGCTTTTTTTTCTAAATCAACAAGGCAAGCTGAACCCATAGATCCAATACTTTCAATGAGGACCATGCTTGCTCCCCCGTGCATCAAACCCATTGGTTGTTTTACTCTAGGTGTTACAGGCATTGTGGCAACAATAAAGTTTGAACCCACTTCTTGACATTCAATCTCAAGCACATCCATTAAGGTGCCTTTGTTGAATTCATTAATTCTCTCTTTGGTCCAACCGTCATTAATCATAAATACAAATTTAATAAAAACAAAAACTTCATGATTTTTAAGGTGGAAGTTCTAAAAGAATAAATATTAACTTTGATTCAATGATTCAAAATAATGTAAACCTCTTAGATTTAAACACATTTGGGATTGGTGTTTTAGCAAAACATTTTTCACGATTTGAAAGCGTTGAAAAATTAAAATTATTGCTAGAAAATCAGTCGAAAGAGGAAATCTTAATTCTAGGTGGCGGTAGTAACATACTTTTCACTAAGGATTTTAACGGTATTGTTTTAAAAAATGAAATCAAAGGTTTTAAAACTATAGAAGAGCATAAAGATGATGTTGTTGTTGAATCAGGTGCCGGCGAAAATTGGCATGAATTTGTTTTAAAATGCATAGACAATAATTTTTGTGGCCTTGAAAATCTCAGTTTAATTCCAGGAAGTGTTGGGGCCAGTCCAATGCAAAATATCGGAGCATATGGTGTTGAAATTAAAGATGTTTTTGAAAAGCTAAGTGCTTATCACATCCCTTCGGGTGAAATACACGAATTCAATCACAGTCAATGCGAATTTGGCTACCGAGAAAGTGTATTTAAAAGAAAGCTCAAAGGTCAATATGTTATTCTTAATGTTTCATTTAGACTATCTAAAAAATCAAAAATTAACTCTTCATACGGTGCAATTGAAAGCGAACTAAAAAAAATGCGTATCATAAATCCTTCTATTAAAGATATTAGCAATGCTGTAATCGCCATCCGTTCTTCTAAACTTCCCAATCCTAAATTAATTGGAAATGCCGGAAGTTTCTTTAAAAATCCAGTCGTTGACAGAATGATTTTGAATGAAATTCAAAAAAATTATGAAGACGTACCTTTTTATGCTACCGATCACGATGACAAGGTAAAATTACCGGCTGGATGGCTTATCGAAAAAGCAGGTTGGAAGGGTAAAACATTTGAGCATTATGGCGTTCACAAAATGCAAGCTTTGGTTTTGGTAAATTACGGAAATGCAAATGGGAATGAAATCTTAGAATTGTCTAACCAAATTATCAATGATATCAATCAAAAATTTGGTGTTACCTTAGAAAGAGAGGTAAACATTCTCTGATTTACCAAACATCCTCTTTTCCATCCTCTACATTTGATTCTTGAATGAGTTTTTTCCAATCATAACTGCCATCTTCAGAATCTCTTAAGATTTCAAGGTATTCATCTTTTTCAATTTCGTAGTGGGCAATTGATTCTCCAGTGTAATCCTCAATCACTTGCAATAAACCCCTTTCCTCTTCACTACAAAATGATATGGCCTGTCCTTTATTGTTACCTCTTCCTGTTCGACCACAGCGATGCACATAGTTCTCAGGATCATTTGGTAAATCATAATTGATAACATACTCTACCGTTGGAATATCAATGCCTCTTGCAGCGAGATCCGTTGTTACAAGAACCCGATTTTCTCCATTTTTAAATCGCTCCAGTATTGCAAATCTTTCGGATTGATCAACGCCCCCATGCAAAGCTTCTGACTTCAACATTACCCTATCCATAGCCGCAACTATGCGTTCAACTCTTACTTTGGTTCTAGCAAAAATGATAAACTTCAATTCTTCATATTCCTTTAAAATGTTTTCAAGAAAAAAACGCTTATCATCCATTTTTATGAATGCTACAGCGTGATTAACGTTCTTAGCGACTGGATTTTTAGGTGAAACTTGAATGCGAATTGCATTTTTAACAACATCATACGCCAGAGATTTAATCTTTTTGGAAATTGTGGCAGTAAAAAAAAGTGTTTGTCTATTTTTTGGAATCTTTTTTAAGATATCAACTATATCTTTATGAAAGCCCAAATCAAGCATCAAATCTGCTTCATCTAAAATTAATGTTTTCAACTGAGTCACATCTATATAACCTTGGCTAATCAAATCGAACATTCTTCCTGGCGTAGCGACTAAAATATCTACTCCCTTTTTTAA
Organism: Flavobacteriales bacterium; assembly: GCA_947475275.1. GTDB lineage: Bacteria > Bacteroidota > Bacteroidia > Flavobacteriales_D > Crocinitomicaceae > M0103. The sequence goes on from CANJNE010000005.1 coordinate 11,246, forward strand.
AGCATTTATTTGTTTTGCTTGTTCGGTCCCGCCGAATATCCCCAATATTTTTAGCTTTGAAGTTTTCCCTATGGTATTAAAAACTTCTGTGATTTGACTTGCCAACTCTCTTGTTGGAACCATTACTAGACAATTAACACCTTTAATTTTAGACTTTGAAACAATTAATTTATGCAGAACTGGTATCACAAATGCTGCTGTTTTTCCCGTTCCTGTTTGCGCCACCGCCATCACATCTTCACCGTTCAATATATGAGAAATTGTTTTGAATTGAATATCTGTAGGTTTCTTGTATCCCAAAGCATTCAACTGTTCTTTTATTAAAGGTGATATTGAATAATCATCAAACTTCATACAACTTAAATTACTCAAAAAAGGGGCTTCCTAATTGGCGCCCCTTCAAATTTTTCTTAAATAAACAATAAAATATTATTCTTCACTAGGTACCAAAATGCGTCCACAATGTTCACATACCAATACTTTCTTCTTAGATTGAATGTCCAATTGTCTTTGCGGTGGAATCTTATTAAAACATCCTCCACATGAGTCTCTATCCACAGGCACAACTGCCAAACCATTTTTGGCATTGGTTCTTAACCTGTTATATGCAAAAACCAAACGGTCATCGATTTTTTTCTTGGCATCATCGGATTTCTTAATCAAATCATCCTCCTCTTTTTGAGTTTCACCAACGATTTCCTGTAATTCATCTTTTTTCGTTTTCAAATCAGCAGCACGAAATTCGAAACGCTCTTTTGCTTCTGAAAGCAATTCCTGCTTATTGGTGATTTTTAATTTTGCTTCTTTACTTTTTTTATCATGAAGCTTAATTTCCAATTCTTGAAATTCAATTTCTTTAGCTAATGATTCAAATTCGCGATTGTTTCTCACATTATTTTGTTGCTCCTTGTATTTTGCAATTGCAGTTTCTGCATCTTTGGTAGCGTTCTTTCTGTCTAATATCTCCGTATCCAAATCCTTAATTTCTTCTTGAATTTTGGCAGTTCTCGTTTCCAAACCTTCAAGTTCATCTTCTAAATCTTGCACTTCTAAAGGTAATTCTCCACGAATTGTACGAATTCTATCAATCTCAGAATCAATCTTTTGCAAATCGTAAAGTGCATCCAATTTGTCTGCTACGGATACTTCTTTTTTTGTTGCAGTTGCTGCCATGTTTCAAAAATAATTTATCGGATTTGTATTTATTCCAGTTAAATGAACCGCAAAGGTAGTAAATTTTTTCTTTAACAATTCAATTATCAAATTTGAGGTAAATTGTTCGCTTTCAAAATGCCCAATATCTGCAATTAAAATTTGCTGCTCTGAATCAAAAAATTGATGATATTTAAAATCTGATGTTATATAAATATCTGCGTTTTTACTTCTGGCAACTGGCAGCAAGAAATCTCCAGCTCCACCGCAAAAGGCAACTTTTTTAACACTTCTGCCTAAAAGCTCAGTATGCCGAATGACTTTACATCCAAAAACTTCCTTAATATGATATAAAAATTTCTTTTCATCCATTTCTTCGTGCAACTCACCTATCATTCCAGCACCTTCAGTCTGATTTTTATTTACGATAGGAATTAAATTGTATGCAACTTCTTCATATGGATGATTCGCATACATGGCTGAAAGCACTTTTTGCTGAATATGCTTACTTAAAATAAATTCAGCTTTAATTTCTTGAACATGAGATAATTCATCAATTTGTCCAACTGCTGGATTTGAACCTTCTTTAGGTCTAAAAGTTCCTGCACCCTCAGCAAAAAAGCCACATTCTTGATAATTACCTATATTTCCTGCTCCTACAGAAAACAAGGAGCTTTTTAATACATCCAGATTTTCTTTTGGAACAAAAACCTCAAGTTTTAACAAAGCATCACTTTTTGGATCGAGAATTTGAAGATTTTTTAGTCCAATCCTTTTACCAATTTCTGCATTCACTCCCAAAATAGAATTGTCTAAATTCGTATGAATCGAAATTAAATTGACATTGTTTTGAACACACAAAATAATGGTTCTTTCAACATAATTTTTACCCGTCAAAGATTTTACCCCTTTAAAGATGAGTGGATGATGCGAAACTATTAAATTACACCCCAATCTAACCGCCTCAAGAACCACTTTCTCGGTACAATCTAAACACACCAACACACCTTTAACCTCTGATGTCGAAGCACCTATCAATAAACCTGAATTATCATAATCCTCTTGACTTCTAAAAGGAGCCAGCTGCTCTAAGTGAGATAAAATATCCTGAACTAAAATCATTTTAAAGATATCGTATTAATCCAAATGAAACTCCCAATGCCCGCCCTTTATGAATGAAAGCATCTTTAGTATCGAAGGTTGAATTCAATTGTAAGCGATATTCTGGTGACACAAATACCGACCATTTTTCCTGTAACTTCAAGGAAACACCAACATTAAAAACTGTATTCAAAACAAAAGAAACAGGCGCGTATCCTTCCTTGACCTTCAAGGTTTCCCCGTCCTTAGAACCTTCATTATTTGTCCAATTTATTGCCTTATTGTAACCTAAAAACATTTGAGGAATAATCCCAAAACCTCCATAAACGTTGATTGTTTTACCATAATTGAAAACTAATTTTAATGGCATTCCAATGTAAGAATATGTAGTGTTATATGCATAAGTAGAATCCAATTGACTAAAAGAATAACTTTCTCCATTTCTTAAAAGAGAAATTCCTCCTTCCCAATTAAGATAAGAACTGATTTTATTAGAAATGGAAAGCCCAAATGACCATGTATTTAATGCCGTTTCATCTTTAAAATAACCTAATGAATCACCGAAAGGAGATTTATTTACTTGCAAAGTACGAGTAGTTGAAGACCAATTTGCGGAAAAATTTAAAGCAGTACTTCCATCAAGGGGACTCTTGATTTTCTTCGTTTTTCCTGACTGAGCATCTTCGCTTCCTACAAGTACCTGTGATTTGACATCCAATGCCATTATTATGAAAAATAAACACGCAATCAATCTATAAATTTGTTTCATTTTAATGCGTTTTAGTCATATCGTTATCAACACAAATAATGTAATCAGCTTTTCCATAATGTTCTTTTTCCAGCTTTCCGGTGTCATCTTGAGTAACGGTTGAAATTGTGGCCAAAGATATATCTTCATTCTCATTCAACAAGTACCAAATAATTCCCTGATAAAAATCTGTATGATAAGCTCCATTAAAATGTAAAAACACTTCATCGTTATTCCAATTTTTCAAAAGAAAATAAGCCATTGTTGCATCCTTTATCGCTTGCGCCTCAACAAAATTAATAGCAGACCCCATGTGAGAACCCATTTCTAATAGAGCCGCATATTGTGAAAGGGTGGTATCAACAATAAAATCTAAAGGAGCCATATAGGATTTCTCTATATCTGAAAGGGAATCAAGAGAAGTTCGACCTCTTTTAAATAATCTCGATGCATATGCTCGAGGTATATTGGAGGCCAGACAAAAAATATCATTTTGTTTGGCAAATTGAACAATAGGTTCATAATCTGTACTGTAATTCGACCAAAGCCTACAACTGTCATTGAAGTTCTTATTGTCAATTACGCCGCTAATTAAATCATTTAAAAGAGATTGTTGATCTTGCTCAAACATTTCAAATCCCAATTTAAGCCTGTTTCCATGTTCAGAATACAAGTCTTTAGTGATTTCCAATTCCAACCAATGACTAATAGGGTTATCATGAAATTCACCAAAGAAAATAAACGACTGCTCAAGAAGCCCATTCTTCATTTTGTTCAAACTAACCTTCCTGCCTTTTGAATTGTATATAACAAACGCATCTTTTTGCCCGAATGCAATAACACAGTTTACAGATAATAAAAAAGCAAGAATAAATTTACAAACCATATTTTGACCAAACTGAATCCTTTGCAATATTATTAAACTTCACAAAATAATTTCCTAATTTTATACTACAGTATGGATTTATTTACAAACAAATTTTCTGTAGTTAGAACAATTTGTCTTCGTTTAGGCATTGTACTTTTAATGCTAAGCCTCACTAGAATCGTTTTTTATATTTTTAATAGTGAAAGTTTTCTCGAGGCAGGTCCATGGGATTTCGTTTTGGGGATATTCTTTGACATTATTACTGTCAGTCTAGTTTTTACCCCGTTTATATTGATTGGATTAATACCTTCAATTAAATTTCAAAAATGGAAAAATATATTCCTAAAATTATATTTTCATGCAGCCAATAGTTTAATGCTTGCGCTCAATCTCATTGATGTAAAGTACTTTGAATACACAAACAAGAGATCAACTTTTGACCTATTTACCATATTGGGTGCAGGAGAAGATTTCAATCAGCTTTTCACCACTTTTTTGATGCAGTTTTGGTACATCATTCTATTATTCATCGTATTAATTTTTCTTTCAGAATGGCTATACAGAAAGACTGATTACAAGAAACTAGAAGCATACAATTGGAAAAAAACTATTTTAAATTATGCTTTTTTTATTCCGGCAATTGTTATTATCGGAAGAGGTGGTTTTCAACTCAAACCAGTTAGTCCCATTGAGGCTGCAAGATTTGGCAATCCTCAAAATACAGCTCTAGTGCTGAACACGACATTCACGATGATCAAATCTTTTGGTAAAGAGCAATTAGAAATTAAAAACTATTTCACTGAAGATATAGCAAAAACATATTTCAATCCAATTCAAAAAAGTAATCCACAAAATATTCTAGAATCTCAAACAAATGTTGTTGTGATCATTCTTGAAAGTTTTGGAAACGAATTCACAAATAAAAACGACATTCAACTTAGCTATACTCCTTTCTTTGACTCATTACTCAGCGAATCCTTAACCTTTGACAATGCAATTGCAAATGGAAGAAAATCTATCGAAGCTGTTCCTGCAATTTTATCATCCATTCCATCCTTAATGGAAAACCCATATATTTCTTCTTCATACGCCAGTAATTCAATTACATCATTGGCAACAATTTTGAAAAAAGAAGGTTACCACACCTCTTTTTTCCATGGCGCAACCAATGGTTCAATGAGGTTTAATGCTTTCAGTTCTCAAATTGGTTTTGATGCTTATTATGGTAGGACGGAATATAACAATGATGATCATTATGATGGTACTTGGGGCATTTCAGATGAATATTTCAATCCATGGATGGCAAAAAAATTAACAACTTTTCAGCAACCATTTTTCTCAACACTGTTTACGATTTCTTCTCATCATCCTTATTACATACCTGAGCACATGAAAGATCGCTTAAAATATGGCAAAGAACCTATTTGTGCATCCTTAAATTATGCTGATTATGCCCTCAGAAAATTCTTTGAAATAGCAAAAAAAGAACCTTGGTATAATAATACCCTTTTTGTTTTGGTTGCAGACCACACTCCGGCAACAAATGATCCTGAATTTGCAGGTAAAAACAATATTTATCGCATTCCAATTGCATTTTATCACCCTAAAAATGAAAAAATTAAAAAGAAAGAAAATGTCATATTTCAGCAAATTGATATTTTACCAACAATTTTAGATTATTTAAATATAAATACTGAATATTATGCATTCGGTTCTTCTTACTTTTCAAACAACAAACGCTTCGCAATTAATTATTTGGAAGGTGTATATTACTATTTCTTTGACCACTATATGATCACATACATCGAAGGTGAAGAGCCTGAATTTTATGACATAAATGCCCAAAAAAAAGGAAATAAATCTGTCAAAATTAATAATCAAACAAGCAGCTCAATTATCAATCATCTTAAAGCAATTATTCAGAGGTACAACAACGACATAATTAAAAATAGAACCTTTGTGAAATGAAAAAAAGGATTTGTTTTATAATCAACCCAATTTCAGGTGTGTCCAAAAAAAACAATTTACCTGAAATCATAAACTCAAATCTGGATAAAAATGTATTTGAAGCAGATTTTCAGTATACAGAATCCAGAGGCCATGCAATAATCCTTTCCGAAGAGGCCGTTAAAAGAAACTTCGATGTTGTATGCGCAGTTGGTGGCGATGGGTCAGTTCACGAGGTAGCTAAAAGCCTAATTCATAGTAAATCTAGTTTAGCCATAATTCCATGTGGTTCAGGAAATGGTTTTGCGCGACATTTAGGTCTTCCGCTATCTATCAAAAAAGCTTTACATAGAATTAACAAGGGTAATGAGATTACAGTTGATACAGGTCTTCTTAACGAACATCATTTTATTAACGTATGTGGGTTCGGTTTTGACGCTCACATCGCCCATGAATTCGACAAATACCATAAAAGAGGATTTAATGCATACATGAGATTGGTTATCAAAGAATTCAAAAATTATAAACCACAAAGCGTGATTCTTAAAACTAAAGATGAAAAAATTGAATCTGACATTTTCTTAACCACTATAGCTAATGCATCACAATTTGGTAATGGGTTTCAGATTTCTCCTTATTCAAATGTACATGATGGAAAATTTGAATTAATGCTTTACCGAAACGCTCCTTTTAGAAAAATGCTAACCGATTTAATTAAGTTTTTTAATGGAAGCATTCATCGTTCATCTAATGTTACCATAAATTCATTTGAAGAAATAGAATTACATTTGGAAAATAATATTGCACATGCAGATGGCGAACCGATTATGCTTGAAAATAATGTTGCGCGAGTAAAGGTAATCCCGAATAGTCTTAAAATTTTAACCTAAAAAAAATGAATTTCATTGAATTAGACCTTGAAAATATCCTAAAAACTTTAGAGAATCTTTCATCTGAAAGTAAGCCTAAATGGGGGAAAATGAATGCCCAACAAATGATTGAGCATTTAACAGTTGGTTTTAAAATGTCTACTGGAAAAGTTTCTTTCCCTAACGAAGTAAATGAAGAATTAATGGATAAGATGAAATTGTTTCTTCATTCCGACAAACCAATGAAAAAAGAAATTTCCGTTGCTTTTGCATCTGAAAATCCTGAATTGATTCATGAAGAGTTGGATTTGGCTATTGATGACTTTGTTATTGAATGGATAGATTTTGAAGAATATTATGAAATCAACAGCAAAGCAACAAATCCACACCCTTACTATGGAAATTTAAATTATGAAGAGTGGTGCCTGCTGCATATAAAGCATTTAACACATCATTTCGAACAATTCGGATTACTTTAAAATAAAAATGCTTGTCGGGACAAGCATTTTTATTTTAATCATAAATTACTCTTGATTTAAAGATTTTCTTCTTAAAATTATTTGTTTTCCTAACTTGTTAATCAGATAATGATCTTTATTATTTTCCAGAGTTTTCTTCTCAAATTGGTTAATCACTTTTAGTTGAATTTGTTCATCCTTAAAATTGACTTTATAAATTGCTGCTGACTGCGCCTTAGTACCAACCGAATAAACCAGTAATCCGAAAATTATTAAACTTTTTCTTATTGTTTTCATGATTTGCTTTTTTTAATTTAGAGGGCTTTTTCAAATTATATGCCAAGCCAAAATATTTCAAGACTATGATTGTCGTTTATGCATTAATATCCGGATTTACTGGTGGATTAATCAATTATATTTTTAATCGCAAGCAAGGTCGTACCTCGCTATCCATATTCTTTATTGGTAGCTTTGTTTTTACTGCTCTATCCTACCTAATTTTAAAATTCATACCAACCTAATTTTTTCCAATTCTAAAATAATATGATAAAAATTGAAAATGAATTTCCACCTGTTAAACTCAAAGAATGGAAACAGCAATTGGAAAAAGATTTATCAGCTGATCAATTAAATAAATTGGAAAGTTGGGATGAATTTCAAGATTTGATGTCAAATGCAATTCTTAATTCAGAAAACTCAAAAGTTGAATTATCAAAAATTGGACAATTTCCTTTCACAAAAGGATATGGTAACAAAAACTTTGATTTCTACAATTCACAGACCATTATATTCGAGGAGGAGGAAAAATGTAATTCCATTGCGCTAGAATGTCTGATGAAAGGCTGCTCATCTATACAATTTGATTTAGGTGATTTTACGATTTTGAATCTTGATGTTCTTTTTAATGAAATAGACTTTAGATACATTTCATGTTTTATTTCCATCCGAAATAGTAAACAATACGATTTAATAAAAACCTACTTCGGATCAATATTTCCTGAAAACCTTTTTATAAGTTACGATCATTTCGAATTCCGAAATAACGATTTATTGGATATACTAATTGAGGAACTGAAATTTAAACAATTTAAAACATTCGTTATTTCAGGTCATTACCTTCATGACACAGGTGCAAATGCAACACAAGAAATTGCTTTTTCCTTGGCAGTTGGAAATTTCTACTTGAATGAACTTCTTTCAAAAGGATTAGATATTGACCAAGCCTTGGCTTGTATCCATTTTACCTTTGGAGTAAGTGGGGATTACCTGGTTGAAATTTCAAAAATAAGGGCATTCAGAAAAGTTTGGTCATTAATGGTTAGTAAGTACGAACCAAAACACATGTGCTCTTTTGTAACTTATATAACTTCATTCACAGCACTTAGTAATAAATCAATAACTGATAAATACACTAACTTAATACGACAAACTTCCGAGGTATTAGCTGCAATGCATGCTGATGTTGACAGGATCAATGTAACACCTTATGAAAACCTTTTGGGAGATTCAGATAAAAAATTTTCCAGAAAAATGGCTATCAATATTCCTTTAATTTTGATTGAAGAAAGCAAAATTAACGGTGATATTGATGTTTTGGGCGGAAGTTACACCGTTGAAGATATTACAAATCAACTTTGTGAAAATTCTTGGAAATTATTCGGTGATATGGAACAATTAGGAGGAATCCAAGAAAACGAAGCAAAAACCTATTTAAAAAACCTAATCTTAGAAAAAAGATTACTTAAAAAATCAAAAATTGAATCAAAGGAACTTATTTATGTTGGTGTCAACAAATACCAAACTACTGAAAATGTTGAAAGTACATTAACAAATTATCCAGAATATATGAACTTACCGTTTTTCAATATTGAAATGTAAATTACTTTCTAATGAAAAAAATTGAATTTGAAAAAATAACATGGGAAGAATTGAATAATAAGAATTCCGAGCGATTTAGCCTTTCCTTCAATAACACTAATCCAGAGCATTCAAATAAGGAGTACAATATTCCTGGGCACTTAAATTATGTTGCAGGTTTACCACCATATCTTCGGGGTCCATACAGTTCGATGTATGCCATTAAACCATGGACCATTCGCCAATACGCCGGTTTCTCAACTGCCGAAGAATCTAATGCTTTTTACAGAAGAAATCTTGCAGCAGGACAAAAAGGATTATCAGTTGCTTTTGATTTAGCTACACATAGGGGTTATGATTCAGATCATCCAAGGGTAAAAGGTGATGTTGGTAAGGCAGGTGTCGCTATTGATAGTATTTTAGACATGAACGTTCTTTTTGATGGGATTCCATTAAATGAAATGTCTGTTTCAATGACTATGAATGGCGCTGTATTGCCTGTTCTTGCATTTTACATTGTTGCTGCCGAAGAACAAGGCGTTTCACCAGATCAACTTTCCGGCACTATTCAAAATGATATTTTGAAGGAATTTATGGTAAGGAACACCTACATTTATCCTCCTGCACCTTCTATGAAAATTATAGCAGATATTTTTGAATTCACATCGAAGAAGATGCCAAAATTCAATTCTATTTCCATTTCTGGTTACCATATGCATGAGGCTGGCGCAACAGCAGCGCAAGAATTGGCCTATACGCTTTGTGATGGACTTGAATATGTTCGTGCAGGATTAAAAGCTGGCATCGACATAGATAATTTCGCTCCACGACTCAGCTTCTTCTGGGCAATTGGAATGCAACATCATACGGAAATTGCAAAATTAAGAGCTGGAAGAATGCTTTGGGCCAAATTAATAAATGATTTCAATCCAAAAAATCCTAAGTCGATGGCTTTACGAACCCATTGCCAAACTTCAGGTTGGAGTTTAACAGAACAGGATCCATTTAATAATGTAGCTAGAACTTGTGTTGAGGCCTTGTCAGCAGTTATTGGCGGAACACAATCTCTTCATACCAATGCACTAGATGAAGCAATTGCATTGCCTACTGATTTCTCCGCTCGGATTGCCAGAAACACCCAACTCTATATTCAACATGAAACAGGTATTACTAGATTTGTTGACCCTTATGGTGGTAGTGAAAAAATAGAGGAAAAAACTGAAGAATTAATGCAAGAAGCTTGGGCTTTGATTCAAGAGATCGAGGAATTAGGTGGAATGTCTAAAGCAATTGAAACAGGAATTCCCAAACTTCGAATAGAAGAGGCTGCCGCTATTAAACAAGCACGAATTGACTCTGTAAAGGAAATTATTGTTGGTGTTAATCGTTTTCAATCTGAGGGGCAACAAGACGAGTTGGAAATTTTAGAAGTTAATAATGCTGAGGTTTTAGAAGCGCAAATAGAGCGTTTAAATTATCTTAAAAATTCAAGAGACAATAGCAAGGTTGAAACATACTTATCATCCCTTGAGGAAGCTGCCAAATCAGGTAATGGGAATTTATTGGAAATTGCAATCGAATGTGCTAGAAATAGAGCCACACTAGGTGAAATATCTTTTGCCTTGGAAAAAGTTTGGGGAAGATATAAAGCAACAATAAGATCTATCAAAGGGATTTACTCAAGAGAGGCTATGGAAGATATTGATTTTAAAAACGCCCGAGAACTTTGTGAAAAATTTTCAAAATTAGAAGGTAGAAGACCTAGAATTCTGATTGCAAAAATGGGACAAGACGGACACGACAGAGGAGCAAAAATCATCGCTACCTCTTTTGCTGATATCGGTTTCGATGTAGATATTGGCCCCCTATTTCAAACACCGGATGAAGCGGCTAGACAGGCAATAGAAAATGATGTACACATATTAGGCGTTTCTTCACTTGCCGCAGGACATAAAACATTGGTTCCAGAAGTAATCGAAGAATTAAAAAAATTAGGCAGAGAGGATATAATGGTAATTGCAGGAGGTGTAATACCTCAGCAAGATTATGAATTCCTATACAAATCTGGAGTATTTGGCATTTTTGGACCAGGAACAAAAATTTCAAAAGCAGCAATCACCATTCTTGATTTACTTCTAAAAACCGTTTAGTTTATTAGAATGGGTTGTATTTTGAAATTTCTTTACTACATTCGGCATAGTTATTGAATTGTTTACTGAAAATGTTAATATGAAAAATAAAATTTTATTCTTGCTTTTCAACTTTACCGTATTATTCTTAAACGGTCAACCCCCAAAATATGATGATCTTAAAATATTATTCGCAGATGCTCAATATGAAAAATTAGTTAAGGATGCAGAAAAGTATGTGAATAAACCAGATTTATCAGAAGACCCTATTCCGAATGTTTATTTGTCAATGGGACTCTACAAAATTTCATTTACTTCTTTGGTTGAAGAAAATCCAGCATTTTCAGATTCAAGAGAGGCATCTTATGAAGCATTAAGCGCGGCGATAGAATTAGATAAAAACGGCACTAAACTAGATGAACACGCAGCTTTTATTGACGAAGTTCAAGAATACGTTATGGAGGTTATCGGTAATGAGGTTGAATTGGAGTCGTATACAAAAGCAGCATCATACATAAAAACTTATGCAAAAGTTACCAAAAACGCCAAGGCAGCTGCGAAATTATACGAAGGCTATGTTAAATACTTAAAAGCTCCAGACGATGCAAGTTCTGCAGAATCTGCGTGGGAAAAAGCTATTAAAATGTTGACCAAAGACAGCTTGAATGACCCATCCAATTGGACTAAAAATGATCTAATATTAGCTAAAAACGGTTTACTTGGAACAGTTAAAAGTATGATTGCAATAGAAAACATTGACAATATTGATATTCTATTGGAATATTATAAACCAGTGTTTAGAGAAGATGAAGAATTTCTTACAGAATTAGAGAAAATTTATAGATAACATCTTTTCAAGTTCAACAACCTCTTCTTTAAAACTTTTGATTGCATAAGATAAATTATAGGTTTATTTGTAATTAAATTTAGTGTATGATTAAATTCAAAAAATACATTAAAAATAAGTATGTAATCGCCACTTTCATTTTTTTGATTTATTCCTTATTTCTGGATGATGTTGATTTATTTACAATCATTGATCAAAAACAGAAATTGAATAAACTCAATGTCACTCAATCTGAATTACAAGCCAAATTAAACTCTACAAAAATATCTCTTTCAAAGATTAACAATCGCACAGAGCTTGAGCATTTTGCAAGAGAAATAAAGCTTTTCAAAAAAGATAATGAAGAAATTTTTGTAATTTCTTACGAATGATTTCGACTAAAATCCATCATTTTTAGTCTGTCTATAGAATCTGTATGATTGTATATTTAAAAGATTTGCTCCAGGAAAATAAAATTGGAGTATATCACCATGAGAATATCCCAATTTTGCCATTTTCATTGCACCTTCTTGACATAATCCAACTCCATGACCATACCCTCTTCCTGACAAAACAACGTCATCCCCTTCTGGCCAGCAAGAAAAAAATGTTGATTTCAAGGCGAATTTATCTCTAATATCTCTCAAAGGAATTCCCAGAACAGGATCGATATAAAAGGCTTTGCGCGTCTGTTGATCAAATTCATAAATCAAAGAATTAAAAAGACTATCTTTTATTGGATAATTATAATTCTTGATCAAAAAATTAGACCATTCGGTTTTCGAAATTCTCTTCTCCCATTCTGCTTGTTTCGTATAAATACAAAAAGTATCTAATCTCGTTTTTAAATATGGCAAACTTGAATTCCAAACATATTGAGGTTCAAATGTTTGACCTCCACAATTGGCGTGAAAATAAGCATCAATTAAATAGTCTTTCCCATCAATTAGTACTAAATTCTTCGTTAATTGAACAGCTGAATCAATAGTAGTTGAATACCTCAACATATTCAAATAGGCTTGACAATGTACCCTATCGCACAAACCAAATCCCTCTTTGGCATGTTTATCTTTATATTTTAAAGCATAAGATCTGCTAATTATAGCTTGAACCTTGTAATATTCAATATTCCATCCAACACCACCTTCAGATTCTACAACTCCAGCGACATATCTATCGATATCTATATTATTAACTATTGAAATTCCTGAATCACCAACAAACAATTCAAAATCATCTTGATATTTTCTTTGTTTAACTGACGGATCCTTACAATTAATTGTTATTGAAGAACCCACACTATCTTGTACAAGATAAACGCGTTCAAAATCACCAATATCCTCTACACCTTTTTTTAAAAGAACTCTTTTACCAAGCTTTAAAGTTTCGATAAATTCATTCTTAAAAATAGTATCTATAAGTATGGAATCTCCATAAACGTAATATGGAGCATTATTGTATGAAAAAGTAATACGATTAAGATTATAATCTCGCAATAAGCCAATACGCAATTGTTGTCCTGATAAACAAAAACCAAAAAACAGAAATATTGCTGAGACGAGCCATTTCACATTGACAAATTTAGATTTTGGTAAAATGAAAAAAATCTTAAACTCAAATAGTTTTCAACAAAGTTTGTGCAACTTTTTTACTAGCCCCTTTACCTCCTAAAATTTCAATAAGCAAATTGTAATCCTCGAGTATTAAATCCCTCTTTTTTCCACCAATTATTACATTCTTTAATTCACAACGAACATTTTTAGGTATACATTCTTTTTGAATCAATTCTTTAACAACTTCTTTATTCATTATTAAGTTGACCAATGAAATAAACTTAATATGAACAAGTTTTTTAGCAATAAAGTATGAAATTGAAGAGCTCTTATAACAAACTACCTGAGGAACCTTGAAAAGTGCCGTTTCCAGTGTTGCAGTTCCAGAGGTTACTAATGCAGCCTCTGCATTTGCAAGAATACCATATGTATTTCCTTTTATAAAACGAACATTTTTATTTTGATAAATTTCAAATTCTTTATCATCTAGATTGGGGGCGCATGCTACGATAATTTGATAGCATTGAAAATCCTCTAATGCCTCTAACATAATAGGTAATTTGCGCATAATTTCTTGTTTTCGACTTCCAGGAAGAAGCGCAATTATCGGTTTATGCGACAAATGATATTTATCGAAGAATGACATTTTATCTGAAGTAATTTGATATTCTTCTATTGCATCTAAAAGAGGATTACCTACATATTCTACATTATAATCGTATTGCTCGTAAAACTCTTTCTCAAATGGAAGGATAACAAACATTTTATAAACGCAACGTTTAATTTTGAAAACTCTAGATTTTTTCCAAGCCCAAACTTGAGGAGAGATATAATAAAACACTTTGATACCGTTGGCATGAGCCCATTCCGCAATTCTCAAATTAAATCCAGGGTAATCAACTAAAACCAAAGCATCAGGCTTAAATTCTAGAATATCTTTTTTACAAAACCTTAGGTTCTGAATAATCTTTTTTATGTTAAAAAGTACTTCAATAAACCCCATAAAAGCTAGTTCTTTTATGTGTTTAACTAAAGTCCCACCAATACTTTGCATGTAATTACCTCCCCAAAAACGAAAATTAATATTTTCATTTTCTTGCTTAAGTGCTTTCATTAGATTACCACCATGAAGATCACCAGAGGCCTCTCCTGCAATTATATAGATTTTCAATTCTCGTTCCAAATGCTTCCTTAACCGTAATAAAAATTGATATATAGAATATATGGCAGGTAACATATTGTACCCAAAATGACACCCATTGCAAAGTTGTATTTTTCACGATTTAAAGACATGTAAAACCATAAAAGATTTGAAATACAAGAAATGGAAAGGTATTTACCTTTGAAAACAATCTCATTTCCGAATTTATGCCAAATAGTATCAAAAGGGTAATTCTGCACCCATGCCATAACAAAAATTACAATGGGAATAAAAACTACTGGTGAAATTAATCCAACCAATAAACCTTTTGTATGCGATAACTTCCACTTTCTTAGATTCATAAATCCCAATTTTTTAATTCATCAATAGCATCATATGCAGTCATATCGAATTGAGTAGGCACAATACTTACCATTCCGTTGCTCAATGCATCAATATCAGTTCCTTTTATTTCCTCCCCATTAACAAATTCTCCGGTTAACCAATAATAAGGTTTTCCAAATTGATCCAACCTTTTGTCAAAACGATCTTCCCAAAAAGCATGTGCTTGCGCACAAACTTGAAAACCTTTATATCCAACACCATCAAATTTTGGAAAATTGACATTTAGACAGACATTTTTAGGAAAATTACCCTTCAAAGCCTCATTAATTAGTTTTTTGGACCAATGTTGTACTTCAGAAAAGTCAGCATCTGAATGAAAATCATCTAATGAAAAACCTATAGAAGGTATATTTTCCATAGCGCCTTCAACTGCAGCAGACATCGTTCCTGAATACAACACATTAGTAGAATAATTGGCCCCATGATTTATACCTGAAAGAATCAAATCAGGTTTTTTTTTCATTATTTCATAGATCCCCAACTTAACACAGTCAACAGGAGTTCCTGAGCAAGTGTAAGCTTCAATGTTTTCAAAAATCAATGATTTTTCTAACCTCAAAATCTGATTCACCGTAATGGCATGCCCCATTCCGGATTGAGGTTTGTCAGGTGCTACGACTATTACGTCTCCAAATTCCTTTGCAACCTCAATAAGAGATTTTATTCCTTTTGATGAAATTCCATCATCATTTGTTACAAATAATAAAGGACGCATACCCTATTGATTTATGGTAAAAATGCGAATGTAATGATTATCGTTATTTTAAATATTGATATAAGTGAATAATTAATTAATTTTATACGGACAGATGTCATTAATTTAGGTTTAGCTATATGAAATCGAGTGAATTGATTCATGATATTAGATTAATTACACATGATAATATATTAATTATCAAAGAACAATTAATTTCACTTAATGTGGATCAAAGAAATTGGAAATTTGATAAAAATGCATGGAACATTAACGAAATATTCATGCATTTAAACGAGTATGCTGTATATTATCATTCAACCTTTATTAATAAAATCAACAAAACAAAATTTAAAGAACCGAAAGAAATATTTATCTCTTCACCATTGGGAAGAGCGGCGTGGGGATCAATGAAATTGGGCAACCTAAAAAATATTAAACGCAAAATGAAGAGCCCAAAGCAATACAACCCTCTACATAATAATAAACCTCAAAATATCAGCGCGTTAGAGGATTTTTTGCAAAAACAAGAGGAAATGCTAAAAATAATTGATTTAGCGGAAACCGTAAATTTGAAAAAAGTAAAAATTCCTATATCGATTTCAAAAATAGTTCGACTTCGATTAGGAGATGCATTGCTATTTGTAAATTACCATAATGAAAGACATCTTCAACAGGTAAAGAATATTATTTTACATCCCAATTTTCCGAAATCATGAAAGCTCCATTCGCATATTGCATGGTTAGCACTTCACCGATGCGCAAAAATCCTGAAGATACTTCAGAGATGGTAAGCCAATTGCTATTTGGAGAACCTGTGGAGATTATGGAAACCAAAGAAAATTGGTGTAAAATAAAAACCATTTTGGATAAGTATGAAGGTTATGTAGATCTTAAACATATTGCTCCTTTAAGTGAAACAGAAAAGAATGATTGGTTAGACAACCACCAATATCAACTTAATAAAACATTAACCATAGAAGGTAAATTAGGGAAATTTGTTACTGTAAGAGGTTCATTCATAGCTAATTGTGATACATCTTTTAATATTGGCAATTCTCTTTTTCGATTTGTAGCAAAAAACGATGAAAAACTCCCAACTCTTTTAGATTTGGCAGCAAATTATATTAATACTCCTTACATGTGGGGAGGTAAATCTCCTTTTGGAATAGATTGCTCTGGTTTTGTGCAATACGTTTTCAGGTTTTATAGTATCTCTCTACCTAGGGATGCGAAAGACCAATATTTGATAGGTAAACCTATTGCAATCGATAAAATCGATGAAGGTGATGTTGCTTTTTTTGAAAATGATCAAGGAAAGATTACTCATGTTGGAATTTTAGATGGAAAGAACAAAATAATTCATGCATCAGGTTGGGTTAAATGGGATCACTTTGACGAAAACGGAATAACCAATACTGAATCAGGTGAATTAACACATAAATTAGCAGGAATTAAAAGATTTATAAGCGAAAAATAGCATATTTGTAATACTATGAAAATACTCATTACCGGTGGAGCCGGATTTATCGGGAGCAACTTGGCTAAAAGATTGGTTAAAGATGGTCATGAAATCGTAATTCTTGATTCTTTGCTTCGTGGAAATAAATTAGATAAAGAAACCTACTCTCAGGTTAAATTTATTAAAGGCGATGTACGAGATTTGGCTGCAGTTACAGAGGCAAGTGAGAATTGTGATCTAATATTTCATTTTGCTGCTGTTTTAGGGGTTGATATTGTTGCCGACAATCCAGTTGAAACGATGGATGTTGAGGTAATTGGAACAAGAAATGTTGTAGAAGCAGCCTTTGTAAACAACGTGAAAAAAATTATGTATGCCTCAACTAGCGGGATATATGGACATTCTGCGATAGAAAATGCGTTAACAGAGGAAGTGCTTGTTGACCCTAGAACTTCCTATGCCATGGCAAAACGTTACAATGAAATTTATTTAGCCTCCCACCATGAAGAGAAAGGTCTCAACGTTATTTCACTTAGGTTTTTCAACGTTTATGGGAAAAATCAGGATAACCGTATGGTAGTTCCAAGATTTTTTGAACAGGCACTTTCAAATGAAGACATTACAGTTTTTGGGAGTGGTAATCAAACCCGAGATTTCACCTATATCGATGATACGGTTGAAGCATGTGTGCATTTAATGAATGTTAATGGTTGCCATATTATAAATATCGCAAACGAAGCAGAGTGGTGTATAACTGATTTGGCAGATAAAATTAAATCAATTACTGAATCATCCTCTAAAATAACCTATATCGAAGCGCCAAAAAAACGCTATGATTACGAAGTTGAGCGAAGAGTTGGAAGTTCTGAAAAGTTGCAAAAACTTACAAATTTCAAACCAATGACCTCTTTATCTGAAGGATTATCATTGATTTTAGAGGACAATTACAAAAACCAAATTAATTACAATGAAATCGGATAATCAGATTAAAGACCTCATAGAAAAAGAAAAACATCGTCAACTTAGTGGAATTGAACTCATAGCATCAGAAAATTTTGTAAGTGATGAGGTTATGAGCGCAATGGGCAGTGTGCTAACTAACAAATATGCAGAGGGATTGCCGGGAAAAAGATATTATGGCGGTTGTCAAGTTGTTGATGAGGTTGAACAATTGGCGATAGACAGATTGTGTAAATTATTTGGTGCAACTTGGGCGAACGTGCAACCTCATTCCGGGGCGCAAGCAAATGCAGCCGTATTTCTAGCTTGTTTGCAACCAGGAGACAAGATATTGGGATTTGATTTAAGTCATGGAGGTCATCTCACCCATGGTTCTTCAGTAAATTTCTCAGGTAAATTATATCAACCTTTCTTTTATGGTGTAAGTGAAGAAACGGGATTGGTTGACTATAACGCTTTAGAAGAAAAAGCACTCACTGAAAGACCCAAAATGATTATTTGTGGGGCCTCTGCATATAGCAGAGATTGGGATTACAAAAGAATTCGTGAGGTTGCAGATAAAATAGGAGCAATTGTTTTAGCCGACATTTCACACCCAGCCGGTTTAATCGCGGCAAAATTACTGAACGATCCTTTGGCACATTGTCATATAGTAACTACAACTACCCATAAAACGCTGCGTGGTCCAAGAGGAGGAATCATAATGATGCGTCACAACTTTGACAACCCTTTCGGATTGAAATGGAATAATGGAAATTTAAAATCTATGGCTGCGTTGCTTGACGCTGCTGTTTTTCCTGGGATTCAAGGTGGACCACTTGAACACGTTATTGCGGCAAAAGCAGTTTCATTTTATGAAGCGTTATCCCCCGAATATGTTGCATACATGGAACGCGTTAGAGATAACGCGAAACTGATGTCAGATATTTTTATGGTTAAGGGTTATAACATCGTTTCAGGTGGAACTGAAAATCACTCGATGCTGATTGATTTAAGATCAAAAGGCATTAACGGTAAAGATGCCGAAAATTCTTTAGTGAAAGCCGATATTACTGTGAATAAAAATATGGTTCCTTTCGATACGGAATCTCCTTTTATTACTTCCGGAATAAGAATAGGATCCTCTGCAATAACTTCAAGGGGTATTGGATTAAAAGAGATTCCTCAAATTGTAGATTTAATTGATAATGTTCTCATGAATATGAATGATGAGGGTAAATTAATTGAAATTAAAAGCGAAGTTAATGCACTCATGTATCATCGACCTCTGTTTACTTGGTAAATTCAAGTAGCAGATTGTTTTTTTATAATTTTCCAAAATAACTTTGGAAAAAACCTTTTGATATAAACAGCATATATCTCTTTATTGCCTATCAGGACTTCCTTTTTTCTTTTAGTTACAGCATTTAGAATTTGCTGAGCACACTGATCTGCCGACATCCCAGAAGCTTGGTTATGATCCATTACCCCATGACTATAACCTGCAGCATTTAGAGCATTAACTGATATGTTCGTGTTAATTTTTCCAGGACAGACAATTGTCACGCGAATATTGTTCTTTTCATTTTCCAACATTAAACTTTCATAAAATCCGTGTAGCGCATGCTTTGAAGCACTATAAGCAGACCGCAAAAAGAACCCAAATTTTCCGGCAATACTAGATATAACTACAAAATGACCGAATTTCTGTTGAATCATTATAGGTAATATAGCTTTAGTTAATGCAACATTACCGAAATAATTCACTTCCATGATTCTTCTATCAATTGCTAAAGAGGTTTCAGCAACTTCAGACCGTTGACTAATTCCACCACTTAAAAACAGGTAATCGATTCTTCCATATTTTTTTAACACAAAAGCAACTTTTTCATCGAAATTTTCAGAATGTTCCAGATCAAGTGTTAATACAAAATGATTATCTTGATTTTTCATTTTTGATAAGCAGTCATTCAATGATTCTTCCTTTCTAGCTGATAAAATCACACTAGATCCTTGAGACGCCAAATTAACAGCCAACTCCATTCCTATTCCTGAAGAGGCACCTATAATCCAAACAACTTTATTTTCGAAAACACTCATAATTCAAAAGATCAATCTTTGTAAATTTATCTTGTTTTATTTAATAATGGGTACGGAAAACTAAAATCCTTAATTTTACAAAAAACAAATCAATGATTACAAATCGCATTGCAGATCACTTCATGGAAGCACATGAAGTTCTTAAACAATTTAACACCGCTGAAAACCATAAATTAATTGAGCGTTCTGCAATCGAGCTATCAAAAGCAATTCGAAATAATAAAAAAATCATAAGTTGTGGCAATGGTGGTTCAATGTGCGACGCCATGCATTTTGCTGAGGAATTAACTGGCAGATACCGAAATAATAGAAGAGCAATTCCTGCAATAAGTATTTCAGACCCGAGTCATCTAAGTTGTGTTTCCAATGATTTTGGTTATGAATTTGTTTTTTCAAGATTTATTGAAGCATTTGGTCAAGAAGGAGATGTCCTTTTGGCAATATCTACCTCGGGAAACTCAACAAATGTGCTGAAGGCCATAGATGCTGCCAAAGAGAGAAAAATGACCATCATTGGATTAACTGGAAAAGATGGAGGTCAGATGAAAGATTTGTGTGATATTGAAATTAGAGCACCGTATTCAGAATTTGCGGACCGTGCACAAGAAATTCATATCAAAGTAATTCATAGCCTAATCGATAGTATTGAAGAATTACTTTAACTTATTTCTTTTCGTAAATAGTTAACTCAAAGTTATCGACATATAAGGTTGAAGGTTTTTCCTTCCAGAAATCAAATTTAAATTCATCCTTAACATTTCTAATTTCAGGAGTAAGATATTCTAAGGTCATTTCGTGCCATTTACCATCGCAACTATCCAGTGGAAATGTCATATAACCATATGGGCCCTCCTCCCTATCCACCATTAAAGCAAGAGAAGTCTTTGCTTCATACGAAGCTAAATATTTAAACCTCATTGATATCCAGACATGATCTTTCTGGGTAATATTTTCATAATTTATCCTAGTCGAGAGTGCAAATTCTTGACTTACATCTGACACTAAAAATCCTTTGGGTAAATCGTCAAATTTTTTATTCATTATCATTTTTGATCGGTACTCTTCTCTATTTACAAAAGCTGTTTTTCCCCAAATTTCTCTATTAACGAGTAAATGTTTTTTATCATCATCTGTTGCACTTGTTTTAAAAAAGGTTGCCCAATAGTATTCTTTGGTAGTTCGATATGGTTCTAAAATACCATTTTTAAGTTGCCACCATTGAAATTGATTCAAAAAAATACAAAAAGCGAAAAGGCTGAATACTGTGCCTTTGATCATAAATTTATTTTGTGCTTCAATTTGTATAATCAAATAGCCCATCGGTATTAGCAACAATGGATAATAGGTTATCATTGGCCGAAGCGAAAACCCTGCTCCATACCACCATTCAGACCAACTCGCAACAACATAAAAACAGATTAAAAAAGTAATAAATATTGTCGGAAAAATTTTCCTATTGTATTTCCAAAGAAAGTAGAACCCTATTAATGCAAAAATCATAATTGGTGTATACAGTAACCATCCTTTTCTATAACTAAATAATGCTTCCAAAATGTGTGGTGAAAATACATCAAGACCAACACCAGGATTTTTGTAAGAATCATAAACAAATTGTCCGGTTTTAGTATACCAATAAGCAATTTGGGGAATAAAAAGTATACTACAAATAAGCAACATCAATAAGAATTGACGCTTTTTTTTATAGCAAATTTTCAATTTCTGAATTAAGGTTTGTTTATTATAAACACCCCATAACACTGGAACGAAAACAAATAAAACTTCACTCGGTTTTACCAATGCCATCAAACTAATACCTGCGCCAATAGCTATTAAATTTTTAAACTCATAATTAGTATGCCAAAGGATTGTTTGCCATAAGACAAAGGTTGATAGCATAAATAATACAGCTACAGGTTCAAGATTTTTAAGCGTTAAATGATGGATGTAATTGGTACCAAAAACTAGAATAATAATTAGGATGGTTGAAATTTTTTCACTGAAGAAATTCAATAATACACTTCTGATTAAGAACAAACCAATGGAGACATAAATCATGCAACCTATAACTACGGAAATTTGGTACGGTTCTGAAAATCCATCTTGGGAATATCCAAAAATACTTGAAAACCAATGTCCAATTAAAAAAAATAGGGAATAGAAATAAGACATCCCGAATAAGAAAAAGTACATTGGCTTGCCATCTGGTGTGCTCGAAACTTGATAAAGTGTGCCAGAAAGTTTTTTTTCTTCATTTAATTCCTCCACCCAGGATTTATCGTCCAATAAAGGATCGTGTTGAATGTATGCAGCGGGAAGTGGAAGATAATATCCTAATACATCCCACGAGAACTCTTGATTTGAAATATTACCTATTCTGTATATAAACAAACTAACAGAAATAAGAGTAACAGTAATCAAAGTTGGGCTGGATATAAATTTTAATCTTAACCGCTTCAACATACCGACAAGTATAAGCAATAAAATCTGGATTTTAGATAAAGGAAAACAATTTCTATTTGTTTGAATACGTGTTGATAATTGAATAAAAAGAAGGCGAATAATCGGTTTGAAAAAGTTTCATTATGCTTACTTTTGTTTTTTGATTTTTAATCATGTCAAATCAAAACATTAACGATACAGTAAAAAATATATTTTCTGCTTATTTGGAGCAAAATGGCCACCGAAAAACGCCGGAAAGATTTGCTATACTTGATGAAATATATAATTATGAAGGGCACTTTGATATTGAATCGCTCTATGTAAAGATGAAAAATCATAATTATAGGGTATCTCGTGCTACTTTGTACAATACCACAGAATTGCTCTTGGCATGTAATCTAGTAAGAAAGCACCAATTTGGTAAAAATATTGCACAATTTGAAAAAGCACATGGATCCAAACAACACGATCATTTTCTTTGTACAAATTCTGGTGAGTTAATTGAATTTTGTGATCCAAGAATTCAACATATTAAGGCAACAATAGAGGAACTTTTCGATGTGACCATTCATCATCATTCCTTATATTTTTATGGCATTAAAAACAATAAAAAATAAAAAGCACAATGACATTCTCTTTTAATACTTCCGAAGAAAAAAATGTTTTTGTCTTGATTCCCTCGGGAAAAATACTCTCAGAAGAAGAAACATTTCAATTGGACAATGCAATACTAAACGCCATTGAAAGAGGAAGTAAAAACCTAATTATCAATTTTAAGGACGTTTCTCATATCAATTCAACAGGAATCAGTTTCGTTATAAGATCGCTTACCAGATCAAGGATTCATAGTGGTGATTTGGCCATTTGTTGTGTTGAGGGAAATGTTGAAAGTATTTTCAACATTTCTAAGGTTTCGGATATAATTACAATTTTCGAAAATCAGGAGGAAGCTATTCGTTATTTTAACCAAACATTATGAAGGTAGATGTTTTACTTGGGCTCCAATGGGGCGATGAAGGTAAAGGAAAAATTGTTGATGTTCTTACACCTCGATATGATATTATTGCGCGTTTTCAAGGGGGACCAAATGCTGGACACACATTAGAATTTGAAGGAATCAAACACGTTCTTCATACCATTCCATCTGGAATTTTTAGGGAGAATGTAATCAATATAGTTGGAAATGGTGTAGTGATAGATCCTGTGATTTTTCAAAAGGAACTCGAAAAACTAGAACCATTTAATATTAATGTCAAAGACCGTTTGCTTATATCAAAGAAAGCGCATTTGATCCTTCCAACACACCGATTGTTGGACGCTGCATCAGAAGCGGCAAAAGGGAAAAACAAAATAGGTAGTACGCTTAAAGGCATTGGTCCCACATATATGGACAAAACAGGCCGAAATGGTCTTCGTGTTGGAGACATCTATACAGCTAATTTCCAAGAAAAATACAATGCGCTAGTTGAAAAACACGTTGGAATTTTGAAGCACCATGAAAATTTCGAATACAACCTGGAAGAGCTAGAAAAACCTTGGATGGAAGGTATCAATGTTCTTCGCCAATTAACTGCAATTGATAGCGAACAATATATCAATGATGCGCTTAAAAATGGCAAGAAAATTCTTGCTGAAGGAGCACAAGGAACCATGCTTGACATTGATTTTGGAACGTATCCATTCGTGACTTCATCAAATACAGTCACTGCAGGAACTTGTACAGGTTTGGGTGTAGCTCCAACTAAAATTGGAAATGTAATTGGAATATTTAAAGCCTATTGTACCAGAGTAGGTAGTGGTCCTTTTCCAACTGAATTGAACGATGAAACTGGAGAGAGAATCCGAGCTTTAGGCCATGAATTTGGCGCTACAACAGGTCGTCCAAGGAGATGCGGATGGCTTGATATTCCTCAAATGAAGTATGCAATAATGATCAATGGGGTTACTGAACTTTCTATGATGAAATCAGATGTTTTAGGTTCATTTGAAAAAATCAAAGTTTGCACACATTATCTCTTAAATGGTGAAAAAATAGAACATTTCCCTTATGATGTGGTCGACTCGAATTTGATTCCTGTTTTCGAAGAACTTGAAGGTTGGAATTGTGATTTAACGCAATTGAATAACTATTCAGAATCCCCTAAAGCTCTGCAGAACTATGTAAATTATTTGGAACAAAAATTGGAGGTGCCAATTACCGTTGTATCTGTTGGTCCCGATCGCAAACAGACGCTGGATAATAAACATTAATGCTTTTGATAAACCGAAATTTCAAAATTGCGCTACTCTTAAGCGCATTTTTTTTGAATCAGCATACTTATTTTGCTCAAAGCGGAACGCTCGAGCTTTTACCTGGTTCTGAATTGTTGGGCTATGATGTTAAAACAGGTGCTCACAGACTTATTGGAACCGTAAATTTTGTTTATCAAGGCAATACCATGTACTGTGATTCTGCTCATTATTTTGAAAAAAAGAAAGCGGTAAAAGCTTATGGTAATGTTCAAATAACCAAAGATGATGTGAATTTATATTGTGACTCTTTGTATTATGATGGAAAAAATAAGAAGGCAAAACTATGGGGACATGTCAGAGCAAGAGATATGGAATATAAAATCACCACAGATTCTTTGGATTATGATGCAAAAAAAGGCAGAGGAACATACAGAAACAAAGGAAAAATAGAGAGTATTACATCAAACGAAAGCATTACCAGCCAATTCGGTTATTTCTATCCCGAATCCAAAGATTTTTTCTTTAAGGGAAATGTTAAATATCGAAATGGAGATCTTACTATGTCAACTGACACCCTTCAATTTACATACAGCAAACAATTGAGTACATTTTTTGGTCCTACAACCATAAAAAAAGGAAAAACGATAATGTTTTGCGAAAAAGGTTGGTATAATGTAAAAACTGAAGAAGGAAGTTTAATAGAAAATGCATATTTAATTGAAGAAAGTAAAACGATAAAAGGAGATACACTATTATATCAACCGAAAAAAGGCTTGTCTATTGCAAAAGGGCATGTTTATTTTGAGGACACCATCGAAAAGTCAAAATTATACGGAAATTATGGTGAGATCTCTGATTTTGAGCATTCAACATTACTCACTGGTAACAGTCGTATTGTAAAGATTCAAAAAAATGATACCATTTATGTATCAGCGGATACTATTTTCAGTCAAAATGACACGCTAGATCAACCATTGTTTTATAATGCCTATCATAATGTGATGGTATACAATTCTGCGATGCAAGCGGTATCAGACAGTTTGCATTTTGCTGATTCTATTCAAAAAATGGAATTATTTGGCAGTCCAATAATTTGGTCAAAAAACACCGAACTTAAAGCGGATACGATGCATGTATATTTGGCTGATTCAGTCATAAAGAATGTTCACATGTATCATAATGCATTTGCCATAATGGAACTGGATTCTGGTGAATTCTATAATCAAGTAAACGGCAACATTATGGAGGCTTTATTTAGGGATGGTGAAATATACGAAACCATTGTGGATGGGAATGCTCAAACCATATTCTATCCAGAGGAGACTGTAAAAACCGACAGCAACACCATTATTAAAAGAATGGGAATGAACGCTTTAATAAGCAATGACATCAAAATTTTCCTGGACAGTGGAGAGGTCACGAAATTGATTTACAATACGGAACCTGAAGGAATTTTTTATCCCATGGAAGAATTAAATGCGGATGTTCAATTTATCGAAGGATTTTCGTGGAATGAAGCTTTGAGACCTAGAAAGCTATCATTTTCTATTCCTTAATCAAACTCTTCCTCTGAATCCCAACGTATCACGCGTTGAACACCTTCCACCTGCTCAAACTTCGACATAAGTTGTTCTAAATGTTGGGTATCATAAACCATCACTTTAATTCTTCCTTCGAAAATACCATCATCCGTCTCGAAAGATATAGATTTCATATTTACATTGTGTTGCTTGGAGATGATTTCTGTCAATCTATTGACCAAACCAATGTTATCAATTCCATTTATTTGAATTGCAGCAATACGTTCAATTAATTGTTGTGATTGCCATCTCGCTTTAATGCATCTGTAATCCATCTTAGACAGTAAATTCTCAGCGTTTGGACAATTGGTTCTATGTATTTTAATACCTTCACTTATAGTTATAAATCCAAAAACCTCATCTCCAGGAATGGGATTGCAACACCGCGCCATTTGGTACTGAATGTTTTTAAAATCATCACCAATAACAATTACATCCTCTTTTTTATTTATCTTTTTGTAAACATCACTTTCATGTTTATCTTTTTTAGCTGTAGCTATCTTTTTTTCAACATGTAAAATTCCATTTACTTGCTTAAGGTCTCTTAATTTAGAAAGGTCTATTTTACCTTTTGCGATTCTAAAATACAACTCTGTAGCAGTAGGCATCTGAAAATATTTTTCAAGAAAACTTACATTTTCTCCACTGAATTTGATATTGAATTGCTTGCATTTCCTTTCCAAGATCTCTTTCCCATCTTGAGCGATTAGCTTACGTTCTTCATTTAAAGAAGATTTAATTTTTTGTTTTGCTCTGGCCGATGTAACAAACCTCAACCATTCCTCATTTGGCTTCTGTTTACTCGAAGTAATAATTTCTAGTTGATCTCCATTATTCAATTGATAACTTAGTGGAACCAATCTATTATTCACTTTTGCACCAATACATTTATCCCCAATATCGGTATGAATGTCATAGGCAAAATCTAAAATTGTTGATCCAACAGGCAAAACCCTCAATTCACCTTTCGGGGTAAAAACATAAATTTCATCAGCAAATAAGTTTGCTTTAAATTCGTTTATAAAATCTAATGCATTGGTATCTGGGTTATCTAATAAGTCTCTGATTTCAGCAATCCATCGATCAAATTTGCTTTCTTCCGATTTGGATTCTTTGTACTTGTAATGCGCTGCTAAACCTTTTTCAGCTATTTCATCCATACGCTTGGATCGGATTTGCACCTCTACCCATCTGCCTTGAGGAGACATAACCGTAGTATGCAACGACTCGTATCCATTTGCTCTTGGGGTGGAGATCCAATCGCGCAACCTATCAGGACTCGGCTGATAAAAATCAGTAACTATACTGTATATTCTCCAACAATCAGGCTTTTCTAGTTCAATGGGCGTGTCGACAATTATTCTAACTGCAAATACATCATAAACCTCTTCAAACGGAATGCCTTTCGAATTCATTTTTCGCCAAATTGACGATACAGATTTGGTTCTTGCCTTAATTTCAAAGGCATACCCTTCATTGGTCAACGCCTCCTTCACAGGCTGCATAAATCTTCTTATGAACCGATTACGTACATCTTTAGTAGACTTAAGACTAGATTCTATTTTAGAATAAACCTCCGGCTCGCAATACATTAAAGACAAGTCCTCCAATTCACTTTTTATTGAATACAAACCTAAGCGATGCGCGAGCGGTGCATACAAAAATTTAGTTTCTGAAGCAATTTTAAGTTGTTTATCTACGCGCATACTCGATAAAGTACGCATGTTATGCAGACGATCTGCAAGTTTTATCAATACAACCCTTATATCGTCTGAAATAGTGAGAATCATTTTCCTGAAATTCTCGGCTTGAATTGATGCGTTTTCATCAAAAACCTCAGGAATTTTAGTCAATCCATCGATGATTAACCTCACTTTTGCTCCGAACAAATCTTCAACATCTTGTAAGGTAATATGCGTATCTTCAACGGTATCATGAAGTAAAGCACAGGTTACAGCCGTAGCACCAAGCCCCATTTCCTCAGCACAAATTCTTGCAACGGCGATTGGATGATAGATATAAGGTTCACCGGACTTTCTACGCATGTCTTTGTGTGCTTCAACAGCAACATCAAATGCCTTTCGAATCAACCTTGTATCTTCTCTTGATCTTTCCTTTAAAGCCCTTAAAAGACCTTTGAACGCATTAAGAATTTCCTTACGTTCCTTTTCTAAGTCAATATGAAGATGTGGATTCGTACTCACAAAAATGTAATTTTAGAGCGCTGGAAGAATTTTTGATCTTACTTCGCCAAAACCAATTCTAACACCACCTTTCACGGAATGTCCTCGCATAATTACAGTGTCATTATCTTGAATAAACTTACGTTCTGACCCATCAACCAGTGCAATTGGTTTTGTTCCTTTCCATGCCAATTCTAACATAGAACCAAATGAATCCGGTGTTGCTCCTGAAATCGTTCCAGAACCCATCAAATCACCATTTCGAATATTGCAACCATTTACAGTATGATGAGCAAGTTGTTGAGACATATTCCAATACATATATTTAAAATTGGAACGACAAATAACGGTTTCTTCTGTATTTTCAGGTTTGATAGAAACTTCGAGTTCAATATTGTATGATTTTTTACCTTCAAATTTCAAATACGCTAATACTTCAGGATCTTGCTTTGGCGAATCCACCTTGTATGGTTGGAGCGCATCCAAGGTTACAATCCAAGCAGACATTGAGGAAGCAAAATTCTTTGCTAAAAATGGTCCTAGTGGCACATATTCCCACGTTTGAATGTCTCTTGCAGACCAATCGTTAAATAAAACCATTCCAAAAATAAAATGCTCAGCTTCCTCAGTTGAGATCGATTGTCCTAAGGGCTTACCATCAAATGTTATGAATGCTGTTTC
The DNA here is from genome assembly GCA_947475275.1 of Flavobacteriales bacterium. GTDB lineage: Bacteria > Bacteroidota > Bacteroidia > Flavobacteriales_D > Crocinitomicaceae > M0103. Next base: position 40,610 of record CANJNE010000005.1, read on the forward strand.
CAATTCAAAATCTAAATTTCGACAAGGAGCAAAAACCGGATCACCTTGAGGATCAGGTTTAATTTGACCTTTTGGTCTGTGTATATCAACACCAGAAAGAATTACAGAACTCGCTCTTCCATGATATCCAACAGGTATCCACAACCAATTCGGTAACAAAGCATTCGCAGGATCCCTAAACATCATTCCGACATTTGTTGCGTGCTCTTTGGACGAGTAAAAATCTGTGTAATCACCTATATTCACAGGCATAGACATCTGCACCGATGAAACGGGTATTAAAATATTATCAAATCCGCCTTCTAATGAATGAAGTTCAATATTATCAATGCTTAATAAATCAGAAATTCGGTCTCGTAAATTCCTCATTCCTGTTTTTCCATGCCCCATCAATTTATTCAAAAATGAATTATTCAAATCAGAAGCAGATAAATTTAAATTATTTAAAAAACCATTTTGGTAAAGCTCGAAAAGATCTAAAACATGATCTCCAATTCTCACCCCTACCCTTTTAGATTTTTTGTCACTATAGAAAATTCCAAAAGGTAAGTTTTGAATTGGAAAATCAGAATTTTCAGGAATTTTTACCCATGATTTCAAGTTAGGGTTATTTGCTTTTATTTCCACAACTATAAATATTTAGACATTAAATCGGAAATGCATAATATCTCCGTCTTCTACAACATACTCTTTTCCTTCAACCTTAAATTTACCAGCCTCTTTTACCGCATTCTCCGAACCTAAATTTACGTAGTCCTCATATTTCATGACTTCCGCGCGAATAAATCCTTTCTCAAAATCTGAATGAATGACTCCCGCTGATTGAGGTGCGGTCATCCCTTTTTTAATGGTCCATGCCCTCACTTCCTTAACACCAACCGTAAAGTATGTTTGTAGCTCTAAAAGTTGATAAGCTGATCGAATTAATCTATTTACTCCAGGTTCATCAAGGCCTAATTCATCTAAAAACAATTGCCTTTCCTCATATGTTTCCAATTCTGTAATATCAGCCTCGATCTTTGCTCCAATCACCAGTACTTCGGCGTTTTCAGAATTAACTGCTTCCTTAACTTGATCCACATATTTATTTCCTGTTTTCACTGATCCTTCATCCACATTGCACAAATAAAGAACTGGCTTAGAGGTTATTAATTGAAATTTTTTAACAATTTCCCATTCCTTTTCATCAAAATCTAATGTTCTAACAGACTTACCTTGCTCCAATGAAAGTTTAATCTTAGCAGCTAAGTCATTCTCTTTAACAATTTCTTTATCTCCAGATTTTAATGTTCTGGCCAAAGAGGCAATTCTCTTCTCAATACTTTCTAAATCTTTGAGCTGAAGTTCGATGTCGATAATCTCTTTATCTCTTATTGGATTAACGCTTCCATCTACATGTATGATATTGCCATCATCAAAACACCTTAAAACATGTATAATCGCATCCGTTTCTCGAATATTTGCTAGAAACTGGTTTCCAAGTCCTTCACCTTTTGATGCACCTTTAACCAATCCAGCAATATCAACAATTTCCATAGTTGTTGGAATAACCTTTTCGGGGTTTGCCAAACCTTCGAGTATTGCTAATCTTGGGTCAGGAACGGAAATTGTTCCAATATTGGGTTCTATGGTGCAAAATGGAAAGTTAGCAGATTGCGCTTTAGCATTAGATAGACAATTGAACAACGTTGATTTACCAACATTTGGAAGTCCAACGATTCCGCATTTCAGAGACATAAGTTTTTTTTACAAAGATAATTAATCAACAAAGCATTTGAACATTTATCAATAATTGTATGCTAAAAATGCTATAAATTAAGCCTTTTACTTACAATATGCTTTCATCTCTAACAATATACTTTTTGTTAATTTTCATCCCAATAATTATTGTTCTAATAGGAATTAACCTTCCTAATTACCTCAACCTTACAGAGGAAATTAATATTGAGAAAGCACCATCAGTTATCTTCAAGTATTTTGCTGATTTACAAGAATTTATAAAATGGAGCCCATGGTTTAAAAATGCTAAAAACTCAAGAATTACATACAATGATGATACAATGACTGTAGGAAACCAATTGAAGTACAAAACTACAAATCGTTCTTTTGAAAAAACAATTGAAATAAGTCATTTGGAAATCAATCAAAAAATAATTTTAGAAATAGATTTTGGTTTGTCAAAAAAAGGAAATATAGAAATTAACTTGGTTGAGAATGAAAAAGATAAAACTATTATAAAATGGAATTTCTATTTACCTTTGGGAAACAATCCAATTGAGAGGTGGTTTGGCTTATTTATTAAGCATTCATTCAAGAAAAAACTCAAAAAAGGATTGGATAAACTAAAGTTAAAAATAGAAAATTCGTGAATTTTAAAACACTTTATTTACCAATATTATTAATATCAAATTACTACTGCGCTCAAACCAATGATTCCTTATTTATACGAGAAGCATTTAATCTGGCATTAAAAGAGGGGAAGGCCTACGCTGACTTAAAGAGTTTATGTAAAGATATTGGTCCTAGATTGTCAGGATCAGCAGAGGCTCAAATGGCAGTAGAATGGAGTTACACGAAATTAAAATCATATAATTTTGACAGCGTTTACCTTCAAGAAATTAAGGTTCCACATTGGGAAAGAGGTACTAAAGAAGCGGGGTGGATAAAATCTGAAAATGGAGAATTAACTAAGGTCAACTTATTAGCATTAGGCGGCTCAATAAGTACCAATGGAATTCTCGAAGGTTCTATTGTTGAATTCAATACTTTGCAAGCTTTAAAAGAGGCATCCAAATCAGAGGTTGAAGGAAAAATTGTTTTTCTTAATCAAGCAATGGATGAGACACAAATCAACACATTTAAGGCGTATGGCGGTTGTTACCCAATTAGGGGAGATGGAGCAGTTGAAGCAGCCAAACTTGGAGCAGTTGCAGTCATTATAAGATCTTTGGCAATGCCTATTGATAACCATCCTCACACTGGATCGATGCATTATGATGAAGGCGTTGATAAAATTCCTGCCGCAGCCATTTCTACTGCAGATGCTGAGTATCTTTCAGAACTGCTAAAAACTCAGAAGGCCAAATTTGTTCTTGAAATGGACTGTAAGATTTTTCCCGATGCAACTTCTTACAATGTAATAGCAGAAATTAAAGGCGTAGAAAATCCTAATAATATTATAACATTTGGAGGCCATTTAGATTCATGGGACGCAGGTGAAGGTGCTCATGACGATGGTGCTGGTGTAATACATTGTATGGAAGCCCTGCGAATTTTGAAAGAATCAGATTATAAACCCAAAAACACGTTACGAGTTGTGTTTTTCATGAATGAAGAAAATGGAAATATGGGTGGGAAATCATACGCTAACTGGGTCAAAGAAAAAGGTGAAGTTCAAATTGCTGCACTTGAAAGTGATCGAGGTGGATTTAGTCCACATGGATTTAGTTGTGATGGTTCCAGCATTTATTTAAATTTTCTTGACTCCATTGCTCATCTGTTCATGCCATACGAAATGTATGAATTTGACAAAGGTTATGGAGGTGTCGATATTGGTCCATTAAAGCAAATCTATGAGGGGATTCCTCTATTCGGATTTATTCCAGATTCACAGCGTTATTTCGATTTTCACCATGCGCCATCGGATGTTTTCGAAAATGTAAATAAAAGAGAATTAGAATTAGGTGCTGGGGCTATTGCCTCATTTGTTTATTTGTTAGATAAATATTTAGACACTTTGAAACAGTGAGTGTTAATAAATTACCAAATTATTAAGCAATTGTCGGTGCTTAATTTCTAATTTTGTAAAAAGTTATTTTAAGCACTGAGTGCGCCATTAAATGAAATCACCATATGGTACAAGATATTTTTGAAAAAATAAAGAGTAACCGAGGACCTATAGGTCAGCATGCAAAAGAGTCTCATGGATATTTTACTTTCCCAAAACTAGAAGGCGAAATCGGTCCTCACATGATATTCAGAGGAAAAAAACGTTTGAATTGGAGTTTGAATAACTATCTAGGTTTGGCAAATCATCCAGAAGTTAGAAAAGCTGATGCAGATGCCGCAGCAGATTTTGGTTTCGCAGCTCCTATGGGTGCACGTATGATGAGTGGAAATTCCAATTATCATGAACAACTTGAATCTGAACTTTCTGCATTTGTAGAAAAACAAGATACCATACTATGTAATTTTGGATATCAAGCAATGGTATCTGCAATAGATTGCTTGGTTGATAGAAGAGATGTAATCGTTTATGATGCTGAATCCCATGCCTGTATTTTAGACGGGGTAAGATTGCACATGGGTAAACGTTATGTTTTCAAACACAATGACGTTGAGGATTGCGAAAAGCAACTTGAACGCGCTACCAAATTAGCAGAAGAACAAGGCGGAGCGATTCTCGTAATTACCGAAGGTGTATTTGGTATGAGGGGTGATCAAGGTAGGGTAAAAGAAATAGTTGATCTAAAGAAAAAATTCAATTTCAGATTGTTTGTTGATGATGCACACGGAATTGGAACTCTTGGTGCAAAAGGCGGGGGCACTGGTCAAGAACAGGGTTGTCAAGATGGTATCGATGTTTATTTTGGAACTTTTGCAAAATCCTTTGGTTTGATTGGTGGTTTCATTTCATCTGATGAGCAAGTTGTAGAATATTTACGTTACAATATGCGTTCTCAGATTTTTGCAAAGGCATTGCCGCTTCCATTAGTTGTAGGGGCTTTGAAAAGATTAGAACTCATGCGAAACCTTCCGGAATTGAAAGACAATTTGTGGAAAATCACTAATGCGCTTCAAAAAGGTTTGATAGATGCTGGTTTCGATATAGGAGTTACTGACTCTTGTGTAACGCCTGTTTATATGAACGGTTCAATTCCTGAATCTACCAATTTAATTTATGACTTAAGAGAAAATTATAACATCTTCTGTTCAATGGTTGTATATCCTGTTGTGCCGAAGGGAATGATTATTCTTCGTCTTATTCCAACTGCTGTGCACACCCTTGAGGATGTTGAATATACCATTGAATGTTTCTCAAAAATCGTTGGAAAATTAAAAGCTGGTGAATACATGTCTGACAAAATTGCTTCAGTATAAAAAGCTGAATAAGATATTTATCGATAAAATATTTAAGAGCTTCATTTGGAGCTCTTTTTTATTGAATAAATTGTGTGCTAGCTGGTTGTTAAATAAAAGTTTCAAGATTTAACTTAAAAAAGAAATAGCCATATTATCGAACCAACTGAAAGAAAGTTTCTCCATCTTTCTCCGTTCCATCTAGTCCCTTGACATAATATTTAACAAAATAGGTTCCTTCGGTTGCTGGATTTCCATTTACGAAACCATCCCATCCTTCATTTAATTCATCAATCGTATACATCAAAAGACCCCATCTATTCAAAATCTCCGCTTTAAACAGAACTCCATTCTCTACATGAATAATGTATTCCTCATTTGCATCATCACCATTTGGAGTAAAGATATTCGGAACATCAAAAGTCATTTCAGGATAAGGAATAACCTCAATAGAATCTAAAAATACACTATCACAAATTCCATTAGACGCAGTGAGTGAAATGTAATAAACACCCGGCTGAACATATTCTGAGAACTGGTTGCTAAAATCATTTACTGTATTGGTATTTCCATTACCAAATTCCCAAACAAAAGAATTCGAAAATGTCGAATTATTTATAAAATCAACTGATAATGGAGCATAACCAAAATAGGTGGAAGCCATATAATCAGGAATTGGCAATGGCAGAACCGTAACAACAACTTCCGCTTCTGATACACATCCTTGTGAGACTCCTGCTACCTGAAATGTTTGACTACCTGAAGGCACAAAAGGTATCCCATTAGCTATACTAGGACTCCATGTAATCTGATTTGCACCTGAAGCATAAAGTACTATCGATTCACCAAAACATATTAAAGTATCATTAGAAACTACCAATTCAGGAATAGGATTGACCGTAGCAGCAACATTAACAGGGTTACTAACGCAACCATTTTCAGTAACCATTAAACCATACTGACCAGTTCCATTTATTGAGGTATTTTCAATAATTGGATTCTGATCATTTGAATTAAATCCACTTGGACCTGTCCATTGATAGCTGTCAAAACCACTAGAAGAGGAAAAAATTAAACTATCGCCTGCACAAATGTCATTATCAAAAATGCTCGGATCTGCCACTGGAACAGGATTGACACCAATGATAATAGTATCTTGAATTTGTGTAGCGCATCCATCATCTGACAAGATGATGAGGATATATTCTCCTGGAAGATTACCAAGGTTGAAACTCGAGGGATCACTAAGGACAGGTTGTGGTAAACCATCAATACTGTAAAAAATGGAAACAAGTCCAGTCCCAATAACGGAAATAGTAATATCATCTATTACCTCACCATCGCAATACTGACCTCCACCTGATAGATCAGCAATAATTGGAGATGGAAAAGCCTCTACAGTAGCTGAACCAGAGAATGAACCTGTACAAAGCGTGGTATCAGTAACAGAAACAATTGTATAAATACCGTCAGCAGGATCAATTAGCGAGGTATCCGAATAAACTACAATTGGCGTTTGAGGAATTCCATTAAATGCGTAGAAAATGGTTACCGGAAAATTCCCTGTTACATCAAAATCAACGGTTGGAATAGTATCACCAAGACAATAATTCCCACCCCCTGAAATTGTCGCTACTGGACATGGACAAGGTGGTATATTAACCGTAATACTCGCTGCACAAGAATCAGAACCATTCGTATATACTACATTGTATGTACTCGTAGATGTTATCCCCAAATTTTGAAGCGGATTATCCACATTTTGCGGTGTATATGTGTAATTATACCAATAGGGCTGACAATTTGCTAAAGAGGTAATTGTTACATTATCCAAGCCCCAGTGGTCGTTTTGAGCGCCAGAGGAACCCGTTTGTGCCCAATGAATAATTGTTGCCGGTGTTTGCGCCACAAGCGGAATGGTGTAACAATACTGATTCCAACTGGTCATTTGAGGATCAGTTCCACCGCTTTGAGTATTATTCCCAACACCTGCTGGCCCAAAATATTCTAAAGTTGTCCAACTCGCACCTCCGTTGGTACTGTATTCCAAATAAACTCCTTCGTCTGGCAAATCAATACCTTCGCAAGGACTAGGCGCACCTTGGGTGGCAAAATCTAAATAGAAACAAATTTCACCTCCGCAAGACAAGTCCAGTGGAATTGTTTGAATAATTCTTGGATGTTGGGCAGAACTTCCCATCCACAAGTATGTTCCGCCGTCGACAGATGGGTCACATGGGTTATCAAATGAGGCAGCCACATTAGAGGTCCATCCTGTACCAGCATTTCCAAAATCGAAATCATTATCTAATGCCAAGATAGATGCACCTTGACCTTCAGCAATTAAACTGATTTGACCACCATTACAATCCAAAACACCAGGTGAAAAACATTGACCGTTTCCAATAAATAAATTATTTCCTACTGTTGGGCTCGGTCCGGCTTGAAAAACAACGTTGCCTTCTCCATCAGTAAGAGAATAACTACATTCAGAAGGCCAACTTCCAGCTGTGAGGTAATTGACTACAATAACCTGCGCATCACAAACTGGTACTAAAATTTCAGAACCATAACCTGTCGCCGAATAAGGCCCATATGTAACACCATTTACTACAATACTCATTGATGCTCCATTCCAGCCGTCCCCGTAGCTATCAAACATTTCTAATAAATATTCACAACAACCACCCTGAACAGTAGGCACTTGAGAACTTAGATTTACTTGACAAGGAGTTGAACATGCAGGACAACTTCCCCCACAATCAACACCTGTTTCGTTTCCATTCTGAATACCATCGTTACAGGTTTGGGTATAAAAATGGCCAGCTGTCAGAAATGTAAAAATAAAAACCGATATGTATCTCAAAGTCTTCATTTTTGAATTGTAAGATTTTCAATACTAATTCTGGTTAACTGAGCATTTCCTTTGTATGCAGCATCAATAAATTTTGAAAAAACTACAAATCGCTGATCAAAAAAGTCACAATTTCCTGTTTGAATAGCATTAGATAACAATTCTAACTCAAAGGTATATTCCTCTGGATATTCACATGTTTTACAAATACCATTGTAATATAAATTAGGTTGCCAACTTAATTTTATTTTTTCGGGGCTTCGATTTATAAATGTTAAGATTAAAACTTCTTGGTCAAAGCCGATATTCGGAAAACAATTCACTTTTTCATAACTCACAGAAATAATTGAATCTTCAAAAAGAATTCCTGAATCACCAATTACTTGATCTTGTATATTATTCTTCTGAGCAATGGCTATGACACTCATTAGAAAAAACGATATAAGTAGTGTATATTTCAATATGAAGTTAAATTAAACAAATTCAATGAACATTTGACGAGAATAGCTCCCAAAAAGTTGCAAAAACATTCAGTTAATTCAATTAAATATTTAGTCTCAGATTATAACCACTTAAGGTTTAATTAGCAGACAAACTGCATAAGCTTTTATAGCAGAACGTTTTCCAAAAGAATCAACTTGTTCGTGAGTGGTAGCTTTAATAGAAATCCGATCCAATTCAACCTCTAGTAACTTTGAAATTACTTCCATCATTTCAGGAATATGAGGATTTAATTTAGGTTTTTCAAGAACCACGGTTGAATCGATATTTTGAACTTGGTATCCTTTATTTTTAATGATGCTGAATACTTTCGCCAATAAAATTTTTGAATCTACTCCTTTATATTGAGGATCCGTATCAGGAAAATGAAAACCAATATCTCTCAAATTTAATGCGCCAAGTAGCGCGTCGCAAATAGCATGAAGCAGCACATCAGCATCCGAATGACCTACGCTACCTAAATCGGATTCAATTTTTTTTCCTCCAACATAAAGTTCGTGAGTGTCAGCTAAACGGTGCACATCTATACCAAATCCAACGCGAATATCTTTCATTTGCTATTCTGGAGCTGAACTTGAAGAAGAACGGCTTCCTCCAAAATGGTATCTTAAGGTAAACCTTAATGTATTCGCTAAAGGACTTTGACGCGTTACAGCAGCAAGATAAGAAACATCGATTCCCAGCATATTATATCTGAAACCAATACCTGCATTGAAATACTGACGATTCCCCTTGTTCTTATTTTCATAGAAATATCCTGCTCGAATTGCTAAGACATTATTGTACCAATATTCGAGACCAGCGCATATATTTATCTCCGCAAGTTCTTCCTTAAATCTTGAACCTTTAACAACTTGATATGTTCCATCGGCATTTTGAATGTAATCTCCATTATCATCGACAGCTACCGTTCCTGGAGCATCATAAAATGATTGAAACATCCCAGATATAATCCCAACATCATCTGACTTTCCAGCCAACATGGTATAGTCATCTGATTGACCATCTCCATCAGCATCAACAAAATCATAAAAAGCCGGAGTTGGAACAAGCAATTTTTGTAAATCGATAGCAAACAAAAGACTATTATATCCATCTAATTCTGCCTTGAAAGAGTTTCCAATTTTCAAATTCATAGGAAGAAAATCTCTGGATTGTAATTCAGAATAAGCAATTTTATTTCCGATATTATTTAGTGTTGCAGCAAAAGTGTAAGTACCATCTATATTACCAATTTCAGCTTCATCGTTTAAATATGTAAATGAAATATCTGTTGCACCTGCTACTCCAGCCTTCGTATTAACTCCAGCAACAGTTAATCCACCGGTTAAATTCGAATAGATAAACTTACCATTTATTCCAACACTTGTTTTATCACTCAACTGAAAGGCGTAACCTCCCGTAAGTTCAAATTCACTTGGCTTGTCGTCACGTATTACATTTCCACTTGCATCGGTGAATGTAATTTCACCCAAACTAAAAAATCTCAAAGCACCAGTTACGGCTGATCGTTCACCAATTTTTCCATATCCTGACAAGTAAGACAAGTGAATATCATTGGTTAATTGTCTTAACCAAGGTGTGTAAGACATGCTTAATTCAGCCTTTTCTTTGGCAAAAATCAACATCGAGGTATTCCAATAAACTGAATTCGAATTTGCACTCAAAGCTGTTCCTGCATCCCCCATTCCACCAGCTCTAGAGTCAGGGGTAATAGCAACAAAAGGGACAGCGGTGGTAATTGTATTTAATTGTAAATCATTATCTGTAGCTCCTGAAGTCGGTTGAGCATATGTGTATTGCGATACTAACAAAACAACCAGAACAACAAAATAGTGAATCTTCTTCATCATCTGTGCATTTATTTAAAGGCAAATATAAGCAATTCCTTGTGCTTAATTCACTTATTTTAATAAAACTAATTTTTCACTTTTTTCGGCAATTTTACCGTCATGTGATTTTACTTTCAATGTGTAAACATATACACCTTTAGCTAATTGATCTCCGAATTCATCTCGACCATCCCAAGGAATTCCCTCTGATCGAAACCCCTCTGTTTTTACATTTTGATTGATGGTTCGAACCAATTTACCAGAAACGGTGAGAATTTGAACTTGCACTTCTAAGTCAGAGCAAATTTGATTGTGCTCAAAATAAAATGATGTATTTGTTGTAAATGGATTTGGATAATTCAACACATGATCCAAAACAATATCAGTTGCTTCTTGAACTACAAATTCAATCTTAGCTTCTGATGAATTGTTGTTGACATCCCATACCTTAAGAGATAAGGTGTGTATCCCTTTATCTAATGTTGGCAATTGATAACTTAATTTGCCAGATTGGTAAGAGTCCAAATCAGCTGTGTAATACGTATTCAAAACAATTGGATTAGAGGTGTTTTCATCAAGCACAGCGGTAAGATCATGCCCAATGCCATTACCAACTGTATTGATTCCGTTTTCATCAAACAAATGAGCTAGAATAATAGGCGATTCATTGGTTATCCCTCCATCTACAAAATTTTCATCGTTCATGAATAAATCAATCTCTGGACCTACAACATCATTTATCCCATTTGGATCTATTCCTCCGATTACAAAGCGATTATCGCTTCCACCGGCATCAATTAATGAGTTCGCAGCATAATAGCTTATTTTTCCATTACCGAAAGAAAAATCTATATCCTTAGGGACTACGAACGAAAATTCAAAATAACCATTAGAAACACTAGATTGACCTTTGTACACAACATTCTTTTGTAATTCGAAAGGAATTTCTGGCGAATCAGGATCCTGACCTAAAGTGTACTTCGTTTTAATTTTATCAAAAATTGATGGTGACAAAATACCATTAAAATTATTCAAAACGTTTCCATTCCAATCTTCTAAATGACCTTTAATTGTCATTTTACTTAATGCACGAACGGTGTCCGAAGCAAGAGCTGGATGAATTCCGTTGATACTATCAGTAACAATTCTATATCTCGGCAAAGCTAATTTTAAAGCTGGGTCACCGATTAAAGTAAAACTTCTTTTGTTTTCAGAGGACCCCGAAGCATTTTTTGTTAGCCTCATTATTTCTCCAAAAGACAGTGGCTCGTTTTCTGAATCGCGCTCAAATACATTTTCAAAAAACTTTTTACCCGTGATGGTATTCACTCCAAAAAATACAGATCTCGTTGTAGTCATCAGAGCAATTGCTCCACCTAACGGATTTAAAGAAACCCACTCACCTGCAGAAACGCGATTAGGATCGTCAAACTTTGTAAATTCACAAGTAGCAGAAACAAACAAATTCAACCGATTGATATTTTTCCAATCTTGAATCTGAGGAACCGTTACAATTCTCTCTTCAGCAAGACCAACCTCTCCACCATGTCCAACATAATTTACCACCAAGGCCCCATTTTCCACTCTATCCGTGATTGCTTCAAAAACGTCAGGATATCTTTGACCACCTGCGGAAGTTTCTTGGGTGTATGCATCTGAATAAAGTTTATCACAATTCATTTCTGGATGATTTGTTTTAACCTCTAAATATTGAGGCTCCGTGTCCTGCTGAACAAAATATCCACCTTCTTCATCATCGGCAATTTGAACAAATTTCAAACGCCAATCTCCAAAAGTGCTTAACGTTCCGTTACTTATATCGCAAGAATTTCCTGTATTTGAGCTAATGAATAAATTCGATCCATTTTTCAAATAATGTTCAATCTTATCAACCTGTTCTTTAGCCATTTGATTATCCGAAATCAACAACCTTCCAACACCGATATCCAATAAATCCGAAGGGCCAATTGATTCATTGTCATCCAACATACCAAAATAGTCATCAGCAACCATAGCAGAAATATGGTTCTCTCCATTTGGAAACTCATAAGTTGGAACGAAATAATTATTATTAGCAACTCTATTTTTAGGGTCATAGGTGGCATCCCCGAAAAGCAAGAGGTATTTAGGCATGAGTTGCTGATTTCCAGCCGCTCTATCATAGAACATTTTCGCAAACATTTTTAATGCCGTTGGATCTAACATTCCTGAACTGTACTCATTGTATACTTGCTCTGTGGTTACTAAATGAACAGAAAGTCCATTTGTTTCATGAAGCTGAGCCAAACGGTTTGCTTGTACAATGAAATCAGGATGTGTAATAATTAAATAATCTGCCTGCTCCAAACCATGCAAATTCTGATTAAGAACATACCCAACAAAAGACGGCGTTAAAAAACTTACTCCATTGGATGCAACGAATTCTTTTAAACTATCCAATTCAGATTTGAAACGAAATAATCCGGTTGTATTTTCTCCTTGAATTAAAAATGGATGGTGTCTATCTGTTATATCCCAAACAAAACCAGTACTCGGAAAAGCTGACAACTCAAATTCACCAACAGTACCAACACCAATGGTCGATAAATCTCTAAAGTTCAATTGTTGTCCATAAAAATTGAGAGATCTTCGAGTATTTAAAGTAATTCTATCAAGATAAACAAGAGTGCTCGGAGAATTTCTTGTTATCGTAATTTTGAAATTCAGCGCAGAAGAACCGGTATTAAAAGTATGAGACTTTTGAGAGGTAACATAATCCGAAGAAACTGATGGTAAACTGAAGGCTCCCAAAACGGTATTATTTAATGTATACTTTTGCTCAGTTCCTGAAGTTGATCTGGCATTCGTTGCAATTGAAGTATTGAAGCTTGAGGGATAAGTGCTAACAATATTTGGCACATTAAAACTGAAAGTCTGTTCCAATTCGATGTCAAATAGTTCCCCATACCAACGTTGCCCTCCTTTTACAAGGTTAACATCATCATATTCATATATGTCAAAGTAAGAATAAGTGTTTATTGTATGAGTTGGTAAGGATCCTACTGTTGCTGCAGGAATAATTCTTTCAGGAGTCTCGTTAGCATTGATGTTTATAAAGTAACATGATACGTCAGAATAAACATTTTTCTGACGATCAAATGATGAAGATCCATTAGCATGCCATCGGTCAGGTCCCCAAGCATAGAATAAAATATAATCACCGTCATCAAAGCTTCCATCTCCACCTCCAACAATCTGAATAGAATTTTTAGCCAAATCATCCGTTCTATATTCAGAATTGAGTTCAGGAAGCATCCCATCTCCATTACCATAAATATTAATGTGATTAGGGTTTAATCCAGAGGTTTGAATTCCGCAACTTTCCAAAAAGGCATTGTCTATCTTGTAAACCCCATCTTTGGTAACAGCTATCTTATACCAATCACCCGAACCTACACTTAAAGCAGAATTGCTAACAAAATCTTTTTCTACTGAATTGATGTTATTTGCTTCTTTAACTTCTAATTCAACGGCTGTAATTCTATTTAAAACACCATTCTTGAACACGTAAGGTTGCATGTAAAACACCAGTTGAGACTCGCCCATCGATTTAGTAACCTTTAATTCATTGTTCAGTGACTCTGTAAATGAGATATCTAAATTCTGAAAATACTTTACATCTTCAACTGGTGCAGGAACCAATTGAAAAGATTTTAATTCCACCTGATAATTTGAACTTTTCAGGTTGGATGTCCAATAAAATGAAGGAACCCCATGGTCATAATCTTGACCTGTAATCACCGGCCTTTTAAGCTCTTTTTCGTTGTATAAAAAGAGTTCTGATTGCTGCCAATCGATGTTTAAACTGACTATTTCTTGAGAAAACAATAGGCCAAAAGGACTTAGAAATAAAATTAAACAAAAAAAGGAAAAACGCATGACGGTAAAATATTCTCGTAAATTTAAAATTATTATGCAAAATGCAGGACTCGAAAAAAACGAATCATTTGTTGTTTTATTTTGTTGGAATTGCAATATTTGTAACCTTAAATGAAAAATTGCGTTATCTTTGGTCAGATTTCGCGATTTAGACATACTTATAAATGAAACAATTTTTTAAGCTTCTTGTTTGTACGCTGGCAATATTAAACTGCACTGATGTAAAAGCACAAGACCCAACATTTACGCAGTTTTATGCAAATCCACTTTATTTGAATCCAGCTTTGGCAGGTTCTTATGGATGTGGTCGTCTCGCCATGAATTATAGAAACCAATGGCCATCGTTGTCTGGTAACTATGTTACATATAGTGCTGCTTATGATAATTATTTCAAAAATATTTCAGGTGGCTTTGGGGTTTTGGCAACACATGATCAACAAGGTCAAGGTACTATTAATACTTCCATGATAGGATTGGTTTATTCCTATCATCTAAGATTACCCAACAGAAAATGGAAAATGTTTTTTGGAGTCCGAGCTGCATGGTATCAAAAGTTTTTAGATTGGGATAAATTAACCTTCGGAGACATGATTGATCCAAGAAGAGGTTTTATTTACCAAACCGGCGATGTTCCAAGAGGTGGGTCCCGAGGTTTTTTCGACGCATCTGTTGGAACCGTACTTTTTAATAAAAACTTTTTTATTGGAGCAGCTGCGCATCACTTAAATGAACCCAACGAATCAATGATTATTGGAACATCGAGACTACCGATGCGTTTTACA
>CANJNE010000006.1 GCA_947475275.1 Flavobacteriales bacterium
GAAACTTTGTAATAATCACTAAAAGCAACTAACCCCTCTAAATTTGGCTGCGCTACCCCATTTTCATATCCACTGTATGTTGATCTTGTAAGATTAAGATCTTGAGCGACTTCCTCCTGGGATTTTTTAATGCGTTTTCTTAGTAATTTTAGATTTGAGCCAATATTCATGAATTTGATTTTTTGATAAAACTACAAAATTCCAAATAAATAATCAATAATTGATAATTATTTAATCAAAACTAAACCACTTTTATTGGCTTGCCAATCTTAATAGCATAAACGGCAATCAACTTTGCTCCGAAAAATAATATTTGTGAACTGTAGTAAACATAAGCCAGAATTATAAAAAGCAATCCAGCAACTCCCCCACTCTTTGCAGCAAAGAAAAAATGTAGTAAATAATAATTGATCAACAATTGACCAATATAGAGCAGAATCGACGTAATCAAGGCCCCGAAAAAAGCCAATTTCCAGCGAACATAACCATCATGAAGGTATTTAAAAATCAGCATGAAAATACACAAGTTCATACCAATTGATAATAAATGTTTAAAAAACTGCAATGCATAAAATTCAACCGCGGAATTACCGATTAAAACCTGATCCAAAGAAGAAATCACAAATGCCTGAATGAAATAAAAAGAAATGACCACAACGGCTATGCCACCTACGATTCCCATTGATATTAATCTAAATAATATTTCATTCAAAAATTTTTTCTTTCGGGTTTCAAATTTCTTCCTAATACCAAAAAGTTCATTGATGCTATGCTTGAAATATACTACAAAGGCTGAACTAACAGTCAACAAGGCTACAATTCCAAAAAGCTTTGCCAAGAAACCGGTTCCACTCCATTGCATTTGCTCAACCATGTCTACAATTAATACAGAATCAGTTAACCCAATATTTGACTTAAAAAGCTCTTGAATGATTATTCCGATTTCATCCTTACCCATAAAAGCACCAAAAACAGCAAGAAGTAAAAAAGTCATTGGGACCAATGCTAGAATTGTATAATAGGCCAACGCAGCCCCCATATACATTGCCCTATCCTCAATAAACCCGGTAACGCTATCTCTCAGTAGCTCAGGAATTTTATTCAAAGGAAGCCAATCAGACGAATTTCTTAACAATTTTAATCGCATGAATATCTTGCATTGGATTTAAACTGTGTAGTACCACTTTTTCCATTTTATCGGTTGTAAAATAGTTTTCGTAAACATTTCCGGTAAAAATACTTTGAACAAAACTAATTTGAAGTAGGTAATTTATATCGAACTTTTCATCGAAATCAACAGTGTATTCATTCGGTCTAAAATAATGTCTTTTCCCACCCAATGAAACGGAATTAATCGGTCCAAAGAGTCTTGCTTCTTCTAAGGATTTAAATTGATAATACATTTTTTCAGGACTTCCACTTCTCGAAAAATGACCGTTTTTCAAATGATAAATTTTATCTGAAAGACCTAATAATTCAGCCCCATCATGTGACACGAGAATGATGGACATATTTCTTAATCTTTTTAATTCCGAGAAATATCGAATCAATTTGGAACGCATACGACCATCCAAATGAGAAAAAGGTTCATCCAGTAAAAGTAATTTAGGTTCTTTGGCAATGGCACGTCCAATTGCTAGACGCTGTTTTTCACCCCCTGAAAGCGTGTAAGCTTTTTGTTTTCGCAAATCTTTCAATTCCAAAACATCAAGAATCTCATCCACCCATTTGGATCGAATTTCATTTGACAAGTATAAAACTTGTTCTTTGATATTCTCTTCAACTGAATGAAAATCGTCCAATTTAAAATCCTGATTTACCAATTCAATTTCTGGATGACCTGGCACTAAAAGTATTGACGGGCCTTTAACTGCTGTACCCTCAAAAAAAACAAGGCCAGAATGGGCATCTAAATGACCTCCAATAATTTTTAATAATGAAGATTTGCCAGCACCACTTTTACCCAAAATACCAATGGTTTGACCCTCCCTAATTGTAAAATTAATGTCCTTGAGAACCGCCTTATCAAAATTTAATGATATTTCTTTAACCTCTAACATTAAAATACCAATGCTTTAGGAAATGATTTGGAAGCGATATAAATTCCTGGAACTGGATCCGAAAAAGGCTCATTGTCTTTAATAAATAAGCTTAAATGATAATAACCATCTTTTTTTTCAAGAATGTGTTTTTCAACAATTTGCGCAGACGCTCCAAGAAAAACACTTTCAGCGTCTTTAATTTTAAACTCATAAAGTAACATATCAGCCACCTCATATTCGAAAAGATTACCTTTCGGATATTCTCCCTTTAAAAAATAAACACCACTTTCATGAAGTAAAACCTCATCTATTTCCGAGGTAATCCTGAGCTCATCTTCCCAAAGATATTTTCTGTTATTTTCTGATTCTATACCCCCATGCTGCGCATCGGCATGTTCCTGAGAATAATTTTCATTCAATAAATAAGCGTGAAAGGTACAATGCATAATTTGAATTTACTTTTCCAAATGTACCTACTTTGTTTCGCCTAAATTTCCTTTTTATCGAATACAATCCACATCGAATTGTTATTTTTACGACACTTGAAACCAAAATAATTGAAAACACTCCAGATATACAACAAAAAAACTGATTCCATCAAACGTAAACATCCCTGGATATTTTCTGGTGCGATCAGTTCAGATGTTTCAGATTTTGAGAATGGAGATTTGGTTAAAGCAGTTGATGTTAAAGGCAATTTTCTTGCTATAGGACATTTTCAACATGCAACAATTTCATTGAGAATATTGGCATTTGAAGAAATTGAAATTGATGAATTTTTTTTCAAAAACAAGTTAAACGAAGCTTTTCATTTGAGGAAATCGCTCCATCTGCTGCATTCGAATAACAATATTTTTCGACTCGTACATGGTGAAGGGGATGGATTACCTGGTCTGATCATTGACTATTATAACGGAGTGGCTGTAGTTCAATGTCACAGTATCGGGATGTATAAAAGTTTGGATTTAATCAATAAGGCACTTCAGAACATTTTAGGCAAAGACCTTAAAGCGATTTATTCAAAATCTGCTGACACATTACCAAACAAGCATATTGCTTTAGATCAATATATTTTCGGCAATTGTGAAACGCCTCATATTGCTCTGGAAAATGGTATTAAATTCAATATTGACTGGATAAATGGTCAAAAAACGGGTTTTTTTATAGATCAACGAGAAAACCGTAAAATATTGGGAATGATATCCGAAGGAAAAAAAATTCTTAATACTTTTTGTTACTCTGGTGGATTTAGCTTGTATGCACTGCAAAACGGTGCCATTTCTGTTCACTCACTTGATAGTTCTAAAAAGGCTATTGAATTAACGGAACAGAATGTAAACTTAAACGGTTTTCAGGAAAAACACGAATGTATTGTTGCAGATGCAATGGAACAAATGAAAACGGCTGAAAAAGATTACGACATAATAATTTTAGACCCCCCTGCATTTGCCAAGCATAGAGACAAAAAACACAAAGCGGTTCAAGGATACAAGCGACTTAACGCTATGGCCATAAACAACATTAAACCAGGAGGGTTGATTTTTACCTTTTCATGCTCACAAGTAATCGACAAGAATTTATTTACCAATACAATTATTGCTGCGGCAATTGAAACCCAAAGAAGCGTTAGAATAATCGGACAACTTCATCAACCTGCAGATCATCCCATTAGTGCATACCATCCAGAGGGAGAGTACTTGAAGGGCCTTATTTTAGAAGTTAACTAATCGAAATAACCTGAAATAAATGCTTGACCTCAAATATACCACAATACTAAAAGTTGCTGCGCCTTTGATGGTATCGAGTTTTATTCAATCTATAATTCTATTAACAGATGCTGCTTTTATCAGCCGATACGACACTATGGCATTTGATGCTGTTGGAAATGGCGGACTTTTATACGTAACCGTATATATGGCGCTTGTTGGAATGGGAGATGGAGCACAAATAATCATTGCCAGAAGAATAGGTCAAAATAACATTAACGCAATTGGTAAAGTAATTGGCACGTCATTATTAGCTAATTTGCTTATAGCGATTTTACTTTTCACATTATTGCAATATTTTATTCCAGAATGGTTGATGTCCTATTCTAAGAATAAAGCATTGGGTTCAATGCAAATTGAATATATTGAAATTAGAAGCTATGCGCTTTATTTTGCCATGATAACCTTGACCATTAATGCATTCTTTATTGCAAATGGCAAAACACTCGTAGTACTTATAGCTTCCATTTTAGGTGCATTAACAAATATCGGTCTTGATTATTGCATGATTTTCGGAAAATTCGGATTTTCTGAAATGGGACTTTCTGGAGCAGCATGGGCTTCAACAATTTCGGATGGTGTGAATATGTTATTTATGGTTGCATGCATCATATTTTCCAAGGCATCCAAAACATTCAACATTTGGAAAACCTTCAAAATTGAATTGCAATACCTTACCGAATTGTTTAAAGTTGGCAGCCCAATGATGTTTCAAGGATTTTTCGCTTTGGCAACATGGACATTATTTTTTACATGGATTGAACAAATAGGTACAGATGAGTTGACAATTTCTCAAAATGTAAGATCAGTTTATTTTTTATCCTACGTACCTATTTGGGGATTTGCTGCAACAACTAAAACTTATGTCTCTCAATATTTAGGTAACGGTCATCATTCCGCCATGAGAATCATCAGAAGACGGATTCAACTATTAACACTTATTTTCCTTCTTATATTTTTCCATGGTGCGCTTTTCTATCCAGACTACTTGATTCAGATGGTAAATCCTTCCGAAGTGCATCTTGAAAGAAGTGCAGAAGTCATGCGATTCGTTGCTATCTCTATTTTATTATATGGATTTGTTAGTGTCTATTTTCAAACCATTAGTGGAAGTGGCAACACAATGATAACTTTTGGAATTGAATTAACTTGTATTGTATTTTATACCCTGGCCGCATATTTACTTATAAAAGTATACAAGGTAGACATTTTCTGGATTTGGTCTGTTGAATACATTTATTTTGGCTGTATGGGGTTATTGTCTTATTTGTATTTAAAGAATTTTAATTGGCAAAATAAAGTAATATGAAAGGTAGAACAGATTTAAGTATCATATTCATGGGTACACCTGATTTTGCAGTCGGAATTCTCGATACCATATTTCAAAATAAATTCTCTATCAAAGCTGTTGTTACCAGTCCTGACAAACCTGCGGGAAGAGGATTACAATTGAACGAAAGTGCAGTAAAAAAATATGCGCAGGATCATCACTTAAAAATTCTTCAACCCGAAAAACTGAAAGATGAATCTTTCCTGAACGAGCTGCAATTATTAAATGCTGATTTATTTGTTGTTGTTGCCTTTAGAATGCTACCTGAACAAGTATGGTCTATGCCTAGATTAGGAACAATTAATGTTCATGCATCACTTCTGCCGCAGTATAGGGGCGCTGCTCCAATAAATTGGGCCATCATTAATGGTGAAAAAACTACAGGGGTTACAACTTTTTTTATTGAGAAGGAAATAGATACTGGAAAAATAATCGATCAATCAACAATTGAAATCGGTAAAGATGAAAATGTTGGAAGCTTGTATCAACGATTGATGGATTTGGGAGCTCAAACCATGTTGACCACACTCGACAAAATAAATATTGGTGCAATTGAACCCATTTCGCAAGATGAATTGATAAACACAGAACTTAAAGCTGCTTCGAAAATTTATAAAGAAGACTGTAAAATTTCTTGGGATACAAATGTTACCAATGCCCATAACTTTGTCCGGGGCTTATCCCCTTATCCAGCAGCTTGGACCATTCTTCAAAACAAATCTTCGAGAGAAACAAAACAGTTTAAAATCTTTTCGGGTGAAATCACCAATATTCCAATTGTCAATCGCAACGATTTAAAAGATGACAATTTGGGCATTTTGATTCCCTGCAATGACTTTTATTATGCTGTACAAGAATTACAACAAGAAGGAAAACGAAGAATGCATTTCAAAGAATTTCTCGCAGGCAACAAAATTGAGCATTGGGAATTGTTTATCTAGTAAACTAAAAATCACCAAAAAACTGCCTTAAACCCAATAAAAACAAGGTGTTTGAGCGCTTTTATCAACAAAATGGCACTTTTTTCAACAAAAAAGTACTTTTTTCCTTGAAAACACTTGCGTAGCTTGAGGAATCCGATATATTTGCCTCGATAAATAATTACAAACATTTCAAAAAATCAAAATTATGAACAAAGCAGAATTGATTGATGCAATTGCAGCTGAGTCTGGATTGTCAAAAGCTGATGCAAAAAGAGCATTGGACGGGTTTGTTAACGCAACTGCAGGTGCATTGAAAAAAGGTGACAGAATCTCTTTAGTAGGATTTGGTTCTTTCTCTGTTTCTAACCGTGCTGCTAGAACAGGTCGTAACCCACAAACTGGTAAAGAAATTAAAATCTCTGCTAAAAACGTAGTACGTTTCAAAGCTGGAGCTGAACTTTCTGGTACAGTTAACTAATTGTTTGAAACAATAAATATTAAAAAGTAGGGGAAACCCTACTTTTTTTGTTTTTAATTTATACTTTCGTTAAGAATTTTCTTTAAACCTTTAATTCAACATGAAAAAACTAATTCTCAGTATTTTAATACTACTAGGTGCCTTTAACTCAAAAGCAGATCAATATCAACTTGTGCCTGAAGATTATGCAATGATTGCAGTTGAAATTTTAAATGGGCAAAGTGATGTTATTTCATGGTGCGACTGTTGTGACGGTGACTATTTAAAATACATCCAGATTCAATCTGCTTATTACGAATATGCTGCTGGTGAAGGAAACGATTGTTACGTTTTTCTTTCAGGGTATGATGAATACGGTGATTGGTTTGAAGAGTCAGTTGATTTAGCGTATGTTTTTATCGCTGATGGTGAATTGGCAGTTCGTTTGTCTGATTACATTGGTCTTGAAGCATCCCCATGCTACGATACATTTAGTTATTATGAGTACTACCCTTTTGGAGGAGATGGTTATGAAGGCGACTCACCTGAGGAGGTTTATTATGAAGATGAATATATTGCTGAAGATAATTATGAATTTGAAGGATACGAGGATGTGATTTCACTTCTTTATTTAGAATGCGGAGATTACTGTTGGTTAGGTTTCACGGATAGTGAAGGAATTGAGGATGAGGTTATCATTAATTACGGTATTATTCCAGATGATTTATGGGGTGAAAGTGAAGATGGTGGATATATTCTCAATCCTGCGCTTGAATACGCTTCAGCTTATGTAAAAATCGAACCTTTTGAAATTGAATATGAAGATGGCTCAACTGGACAAACGAGAATAATTTCAGAATTTCAGTTGTTGGATGAATAATAATTAAAGTCTACATAAACTAATGGCTATGACAAAAAGAATCTATCCTATTGTAATCATTTTACTTTCTGTTCTAATCACATCATGTGAAAAATGGCCATTATGGGTAGGCAATAAAGAATTCATCACCATTTCATATGAAAAAGGTGCAACAAATGGACCTTTAGTATATCCTGCAGAATATGCTGAGACCTCGCGTTTTGTTAGTATCGATAGTATTTTCGCTCAACAGATTGCGGATACAGTGAAGATCATCATAGACGGCGTAAGAATTAAAAGCAACCGAAACAATTTTGAAATTTTAAATACCAACAATAAACAAATCGAAATTTTCGAAAAAGGTTTGAATGATAGAAAATGGATTTCACAATCTGAATTCTCAAATGCTAGTGATTTTGAAAACGCAGCTGTTTCATGTGTACTTGTTTTAGATATGAGTTCCTCGGTATTACCTGTAGTTAGTGATTTAAAATCCTTTGCAAATTCTTTTGTAGACAACGTAGTAAACAATGGTGGAGCAGGTACTGAAATCGCAGTAGTTTTCTTCTCAAGTAAAAATGCCATCTTGGAAACCCCATTTTATAACAAATCAAATATTTCCCTCCTAAAAGATCAAATAAACAGCTATACTAATTTCCAGGACAGAACCGCATTGTTTCAAGCTTCAGTTAATGGCTTGAATAAATTAACCATTTCTGGAAACAATAATTCAAAGTGTTTGGTAGTATTTTCTGATGGAGGAGATAATGATTCTGATTATGCAAACGATCTTCAATCTAATATCCAAAGCGATTATGAAGAAATCCTTCGTTATTCAATTGGTTTGAAAGGAAATGATTTGGATCGTGAGAGACAAGCAGACTTAAAATCTATTGCTAGTGAAAAATCAAACTTTGTAATTGCAAACAAAGTTAGTGACCTGAAAGACTTATTTGATGAAGTTTCTCAGCAACTTGCAGCGGTTTATCGTTTAACCTATAATAGATCAAGTTCTAATACGGAGAAAATTGAAATCAAATTCAAGATTCCTGTAAATAAATTATAAGTTTCTTAATCTTATATTTTTATTATTCTTGAATCAAATTATAATGAACAGTTAATATAAAGAATGGATAATTGCTTTTTTGAATTTGAAAATGTTTTTGAATTTTCAAATATTCCAGAAGCAATTAATTTTCCTTTTTATTATGAACCTCATACAATTGCCAAAATTGCAGCTGAAACTTTACAAGCACAACTCAGAGCTGAATTCAAAAATTTGGATCACAATTTCGGTTTAAACAACGGTATTCAAGGAAACCCTATTGGTAAAATGTTTGGCGTACTTGTAGTTCAAAATCTGCAAGGCAAACTTGGTTATATTAGAGCCTTCTCAGGTAAACTTGGAAATAGCAATCATCATGAAGGCTTTGTTCCCCCAGTTTTTGATATTCTTACTAAGAATAGTTTTTTCTTAAAAGAAGAAAGTATTTTAAATCAACTGAATGCAAGAATTGAGGAACTGGAAAATCATAAAGATTATATCAAAATTCTAAATGAATTACAGCAACTTAAAGTTGATTTTGAAAAAATATTAAATCTCAAAAAAACGGAGATCAAGATAAATAAAGAGATTCGCTCAGCAATACGTATTCAACGCTTAAATACCTCAAATATTGACCCAATAAATTTCAATGAACTCAATGAACAAAGTCGCCAAGAACAACTTGAATTGAAGCGTTTAAAGAAAAACTTTGAAATAAAAAAATCCTTATTTGAAGATGAAATTCAAATTTGGGTCAACAATATTAACCAACACAAAAAAGAGAGAAAAGAGCGCTCCTCGCAGCTTCAAAAGAAACTTTTTGATTCTTACTTTTTTCTTAATGCAATGGGTGAGGATAAAAGTTTATTAACCATTTTTTTAGCTAATAAAGTTCAAATTCCTCCGGCAGGTGCTGGTGAATGTGCGGCACCCAAATTGTTTCAATACGCCTACAAAAAAAACTACAAACCAATTGCTTTAGCTGAGTTTTGGTGGGGCGCCTCTCCCCTTTCAGAAATCCGAAAGCATGGCCAGTATTACCCAGCATGTCGGGGAAAATGTGAACCTATTTTGAACCATATGCTTGAGGGTTTAAATGTTGACCCCAATCCTTTCATACAACAACAAGAAAATTATCCTGAAATTGAAATAATCTATGAAGATGCCGATATCGTTATAGTTAACAAACCTCACGAGTTCCTTTCTGTTCCGGGTAAGGTTTCACAATTTTCTATTTTCAGTTATGTCCAAAAGAAATACCCTAATGCCACGGGCCCTTTAATCGTTCATAGACTTGACATGTCCACTTCGGGCATCATGATTTTAGCATTAAACAAAGAATCACACAAAAATCTTCAGCACCAGTTTCTTAAACGCAAGATTCAAAAGAAATATATTGCTATTCTAGATGGAATATTGAAAGAAGAAAAAGGAATGATTGACTTACCTTTGAGGCTGGACATAGATGACCGCCCTAGGCAAATGGTTTGTCATGAATACGGAAAAAAATCCATAACCTTGTTTGAAGTTCTTGAAAGAAAGGAGAATTTTACAAGAATTTCATTTGTTCCTGTCACTGGACGTACGCATCAACTTCGCGTTCATGCAGCTCATATCAAAGGTTTAAATATAGCTATCAAGGGCGATGATTTGTACGGGTCAAAGGATGATAGACTTTATTTACATGCTGCCGAAATATCCTTTAAACACCCTAAAAATAAAACCATGTTGCATTTTGAATGCAATCCTAATTTTTAAATTCAAGGCAATGTCAGATTTAATAGTTTTAGAAGAATTCTACAAAATTATCACACCAAATAAGCAAGAAATGTTTGACCGCTTAGCGGCGGAGCGAACCAAACACATGACTGTCGTGATGGAAAACGTATATCAAGAACACAACGCATCAGCAATTATTAGAACTTGTGATTGTTTTGGTATTCAAGAATTGCATGTTGTTGAAAAGGACAATCAATACAAAGTTCAACGAGATATTGCACTTGGAGCTGGAAGATGGGTTGACATGTACAATTACAATTTGGGAGAAAATCCTGAAAATGATTGCATTCGAAAATTAAAAAACCAAGGATACCGAATTGTGGCAACTTCTCCTCATACTGATGGTTATACGCTTAGTGAATTGCCAGTAGACAAACCTTTTGCACTTGTATTTGGAACCGAGAGGCGCGGTATTTCTGAAGAAATAAAGGATTTAGCCGATGATTTTGTAAGGATTCCAATGTATGGTTTTACAGAAAGTTTTAATGTATCGGTGTCTGTTGCCCTTGCACTTCAAATGCTGCGCTACAGACTTGAAATGAGCCAATTAGATTGGAAACTTTCACGAGAAGAACAAACTTTATTAAAAATAAAATGGTGCACAAAAATTTTAAATGGCGGTTCTGAACTAGAAAAACACTTTAGAATTAAACGTTCATAATATTCAACTTATTTGAATAATTTTGATTGAAAGTAAAAAACCATGAAAAACCAGCATTTAAAACTACTATTTACATTAATAATATTTTCATTCGCATTGAACGGCTACAGTCAATTAGAAATCCCATTAATTAGTCAAAGAAATAAATGTAAGGCGTTTGATGAGATTCAATATGAAGAAAAAAACCAAATTGATGATGCCATTATTGATGGATTTATAGAGAATGAATATAGCGGTTCGATTGAAGCGTTGAAGGCAATTTTAGATGAAAGTAAAAAACCACTAAGCTCGAAAGGTAAATTGTATGCTTTAGATAAAATCATTGATACTTACGTATGTGATATTGAAATGGATGACTCATGTATCTATAATTTAAGTAAAGTGGATTATGGCTTTATATTCGTTGAGGATGAGGAATATACTAAGGCTGAACGAGAAACATACAGCATAAGAATTTCAAAGGCAGCCCAGGGCTATGAGGTTATTAACAATTATTTTGAGGAGGCCATTGGAATTGCAGACATTGAAAGCACAGAATACTTCAAAAAGAAAAGATTGTACTACACAGTTCAATCAAGTTTATTAGATGAACAATATACTTTTAATTTTCTAGATGAATACAAAAATGGAAACTATTGGGAACTCGAAAACCTAAACGAAATCATAGGTAAAGGTGAATCAAAAGGACTTGATATGCAAGCATTTAAACAAGTGAATGAAGATTACAAGGCTACCGATTATGAACCATATCCAGAATTTATGGGACTAAATATTGGCTTATCTTCATTTTATGGAAGGGATTTGTGGCTTGGTGCTGAAATTAGCAGCGACTTTGTCCAATTTGCAAATCCCTTTAAATTATTCGATCCTGTTTCTTCTAATTCAGCATTTAGAATTTCTTCACTAGCAATTGGATATCATAAAAACATTCAAACTAACGACAACGACATTTCATTAAATTCCTTGAGACTCACATCTGTTCTTTTTTTCAATTTAACCCCAGCTCAATTCGGATTTAAATGGGGTCCATCATTTGCAAACGACAAGACTTATTGGTATTACCGTCCTGAAATTGGATTTACATATGGAATTTTCACAGTCAGTTACGGCTACAACTTAATGTTTAATAAGAATGTTAGAGAATTGACAGATAAAAGTGTAATCAATTTCAAAATTTCTTATCCTATAATTAAATTAAGTCGCTAGTTTTTAATTTCAATAAATTTCTATTCAAAAAAAGAAAGCTTTTTTGCAAAAAACCTAAGAAAAATTATTACTATTGTATAGAAATTTGAACGCTATTTAGAATATGGGAAAAGGAGACAAAAAGACCGCTAAAGGAAAAAGAACCATGGGTTCTTATGGCAATAGCCGTAAAAAGAAAACTGCTTCGCCTGCAATTAAACCTGCTGTGAAGAAAGAGGCTAAGTCAGATAAATCAGAAGAAAAGGTTAAGAAAACAGCCGCTAAGAAGGAAACAACAAAAGCTGCAGCAGAAAAGAAACCTGCTACAAAGAAAGTCGCAACCGAAAAGAAAACATCAAAGTAATAAGTCGAATAATTAAAAGCTGTCCTTGACAGCTTTTTTTATGAAGTATTTCTTTCGAGATAACTATTTATATATCAACTTTTTGTTCAAATAATTTGAATCATGAAACATAATTTTGGAGCAGGTCCTTGCATTCTTCCTCAAGAAGTTTTTAAAGAAGCAGCAGAGGCCGTATTAAATTTTAATGGCCTTTCTATTTTGGAGGTTTCTCACAGACATAAAGATTTTGTCGCAGTGATGGATGAAGCTTTGGACTTGGTAAAAAAATCCCTGAATGTTCCGAATGGCTATTCTGTAACCTTCCTTCAAGGAGGCGCAACCCTTGGTTTTACCATTGCCGCATTAAACATGATGCGTGAGCACAAAAAAGCTGCATACATTAATACAGGAACTTGGGCATCGGGCGCGATAAAAGAAGCAAAAAAAGTGGGTGTATCCGTTGATGTCGTGGCATCTTCTGAGGATAAAAACTTCACCTATATACCCAAATCCTTCAAAGTATCGGATGATGCAGACTACTTGCATTTCACCTCAAACAATACCATTTATGGTACGCAATTCAAAAAATTTCCTAAAACCGAAATACCCTTGGTTTGCGACATGTCGTCTGATATTTTTTCCAAAGTCATTTCGGTTGAAGATTTTGATTTAATCTATGCTGGGGCTCAAAAAAATCTTGGTCCAGCTGGCGCCACACTCTATATCGTTAAAGATGAAGTATTGGGCAAATCTACATCTCCTTTTATGCCAACATACCTTGATTTGAAACAACAAGTCGAAAAAGAATCTATGCTCAATACCCCCCCGGTTTTCTCTGTTTACGTTTCAATGTTGAACTTAAGACATCTTTTAAAAAATGGAGGAGTTGAAGCTCAAGAAAAAAAGAATATCGCCAAAGCAGCATTGCTTTACAATGAGATAGATTCAAATTCATTATTTACAACAGTCGTAGCAAAAGAAGACCGTTCAGACATGAATGTTACTTTTCAACTTAAAGATGAAAGTTTACAAACTGAATTCGATGTAATGTGGAAAGCAGCCGAAATAGTTGGATTACCAGGTCACAGATCTACTGGCGGTTACAGAGCTTCCCTCTACAATGCATTACCTATTGAAAGTGTTCAAGTACTTGTCGATGTAATGAAAGAATTCACCAGAATCAAAGGATAATATTTTAGAATTTACTACATGAAAATACTCGCTAATGATGGGATTTCTCAAAAAGGGAAAGAGCTTTTAGAAAAATCAGGATTTGAAGTTATAACAGATAAAGTATCACAAGAAGGTCTGGCAGAAGAAATTAATAATCAAGGTATTGAAATGGTCTTGGTTAGAAGCGCTACGACCGTGCGTCAGGAAGTTATTGATGCTTGTCCTGGAATAAAATTAATCGGAAGAGGTGGTGTTGGAATGGATAATATTGATGTTGCTTATGCGCGTTCAAAAGGTATTCACGTTATCAATACTCCAGCGTCATCTTCACAATCCGTTGCTGAATTGGTAATGGGGCATCTTTTTGCTATTTCTCGTTTTCTGAATGATTCCTACAAAAACTTGGAAAAGGGAGATTTCTCAATCCTCAAAAAAAACTATGGCAAAGGTGTTGAACTTAGAGGTAAAACGCTCGGAATCATTGGTTTTGGAAGAATTGGACAAAGTTTGGCTTCCTATGCAATTGGTTGCGGAATGAACGTTGTCGCAGTTAGTAAAGAAGAAACTCCTTGTGAAATTGAAATTCCTTTAGGCAACTTGGGTTCAACGAAAGTTACCATTCATCCAACAACAAATCTTAATGATGCACTTTCTAAAATGGATTACATTTCAATACATGTCCCGAAACAGGATGATGGAAGTGCTGTACTAGGTTCCCATGAGCTCACCCTGATGAAAAAAGGTGTACGTATTGTAAATGCAGCAAGAGGTGGTGTCATTGATGAAATCGCCTTACTTGAGGCTTTGAATAATGGAACGGTTGCAGCAGCAGGTTTAGATGTATTTGAAAATGAACCTAATCCTCGAAAAGAATT
The DNA here is from genome assembly GCA_947475275.1 of Flavobacteriales bacterium. Taxonomy (GTDB): domain Bacteria; phylum Bacteroidota; class Bacteroidia; order Flavobacteriales_D; family Crocinitomicaceae; genus M0103. The sequence goes on from CANJNE010000006.1 coordinate 14,439, forward strand.
ACTGGCACATCCACTTATTGCTTGCACACCACATATTGGAGCAGCTACATTGGAAGCTCAGGACAGAATTGGAGAAGAATTAGCCGAAACAATAATAGGACTTTTCTCTTAATCCAATGACGAAGATAACTCCTTTTAGGGCTTTACGCCCTGTTCGCGACAAAGTACACCTTGTCGCAACGCGACCTTATTACACCTATAAAAAAAACGTTTTAAAAGCCAAATTAGAAGATAATCCATTTACCTTTTTGAGAATAATAAATCCCGAATTTGATTCTTTAAAAAAAACCGCACCCAATTCAAAAGAAAGATTCAATTTGGTAAAAGAAAAATATCAGGAATTTATTAATGATGGAATTTTGTTTTTTGATCAAAAGCCAGGAATTTATATTTATAGACAAACAAAAAACGGGCACCCATTCACGGGAATTATTGCTGGTGCTAGCATTGACGAATATAACAATGATAAAATCAAGAAGCATGAAGCTACACTGACTTCTCGTGAAAATATGTTCACCGATTATCTTGACATTGTGGGATACAATGCAGAACCTGTGCTCCTATCCTATCCGCACAGCAGTGAAATCGACGAAATACTTGCGTCTTGTACGCTAGACAGACCTGAATACGAGTTTACAACAACCGACAGGGTTAAACATGAATTATGGCTGGTTAGTCTAAACAATGAGAACCACTTGATTCAAGCTTTCAGTAAAATAGATGCAACATATATCGCAGATGGCCATCACAGATCGGCATCATCGTCACGACTTTTGGAAAGAAGAAAAATTCATGGTTCTACTCCTTTTGCTAATGAAAAGAACTTTTTAGCTTATTTTATTGATGAAAATAAGTTGAAAATACTGGCATACAATCGATTAGTAAAAACACTCAATGGTTGTAGCCAGGAAGATTTTTTAAATCAACTGAAAGATAATTTTGAAGTTATTCACCTGAAGACCTTCGAAAAACCAAGTAAAGAACATGAAATTACAATATGCTTGAAAGGTAATTGGTTCAAAGTAAATTGCAAGGATTCCATAATTGATGTAAAACATCCTGTCAAATCACTTGATGCAGAAATTTTAACACAATATATTCTCGATCCTATTTTAGGAATTAAAGATCTAAAAACAGATAGCAATATCGAATTCTTCAGTGAGATTGAACCTGTAGAATCAATCGAGAAACAAATTGTTGAAGGTAAATATGAAATGGCTTTCTTTTTGTTCCCGTGTAATGTAGAGCAGGTGAAAAAGGTTGCAGACAATCACATGATTATGCCCCCAAAATCAACTTGGGTGGAACCTAAAATGAGAAGTGGATTAACCATTTATCCAATTAATGAATAATGCTTAAAAATCGTCTTAAAGAAATAAAGAACGAATTGTCGCAAAATATTACACTTGTTGCAGTATCTAAAACTAAACCTATTGAAGCAATTTCTGAAACCTATGACGCCGGTCAAAGAGATTTTGGTGAAAATAAGGTTCAAGAATTGGTCGATAAGTATGAGAAATTACCAAAAGACATCAATTGGCACATGATTGGTCATTTACAGACCAATAAAATAAAATATATCGCACCTTTTATTCATCTCATTCATGGTGTTGACAGCGTTAAATTACTAACAGAAATTGATAAAATCGGGAAAAAAATCAACCGCAGAATTCCTTGTTTATTGCAATTTCACATTGCTCAAGAAGAAACAAAATTCGGTTTCGACTGGGATGAAATCTTAGCACTCTTGAAAAGTGAATCTTACCAAAATTTATCTTCTATTGATATTAAAGGTGTGATGGGTATGGCATCATTCACTGAGAATAAAGACCAAATTAGAAAAGAATTCTCAGCACTAAAAACAATTTTTGATAACTTGAAGCAGCATTACTTCATGAATCACGAAGCCTTTAAAATTATTTCAATGGGAATGAGCAATGATTACAAAATCGCAATAGAAGAAGGAAGTAACATGGTTCGAATTGGAAGCTCAATATTTGGTTCAAGATGAAAACGTTAATTTATTGTATTTCATTATTTTACACATCAATATACTGGTCACAAACAGAAGAATTAAACTATAATGATAGCATTTTAAATTTGCGAATTCTTCATGCAGCTGAACTCATTGATTCAACAAGTGGTGTTTTAAGTTCAGAAGAAATAAAAACCTTTCAAGGCCTATCTTACTTTGAAGTTGATACGAATTTTAGAATTTCAGGAACATTTATAAAATCAAAAGGTAAAAAATTCCAGATGCCAACTTCAACAACTCGTTTACCTTGGTACAGACGATACGGCTTTGTTTGCTTTGAATACAATGGAGTTAAAGATACCTTAACGGTTTACCAAAATCTAGAACTTAAATTGGATAAGGATTTTAAAGATTATTTATTTATTCCATTTCGAGATGCCACCTGTAAAACAAATACTTATGGTGGTGGGAGATATCTCGATACTAAAATCCCCAAGAGCAATCAATTAATTTTAGACTTCAACCTTTCTTACAATCCCTATTGCGCCTATTCAATTCGCTACTCATGCCCTATTCCTCCGGAAGAAAATACTTTACCGTTTAAGATATTAGCAGGTGAAAAAGTTCCTGTGGGATATGAAAATCATTAGTTTATGAAAACAAAAAAAGATATCGTCGAAAATTGGTTACCTCGCTACACCGGAATGCCTCTAGATCAATTTGGAGAATATATTCTACTTTGTAATTTTCACAACTACGTAGACAAATTCGCTCAGATGCACAATGTCGCCATTTATGGAGAAGGAAAACCCATGCAATGTGCAACTTATGGCGGAATTTCAATTATAAATTTTGGAATGGGTAGCGCTTCAGCCGCAACGTGTATGGATTTATTGTCGGCTATTAAACCAAAGGGTGCCCTTTTTTTAGGAAAATGCGGCGGTTTAAAGAAAAAGAATGAAGTGGGTGATTTGGTATTACCAATAGCAGCAATAAGAGGCGACGGAACGAGTAATGACTACTTTCCAGCTGAAGTTCCTGCTTTACCCGCTTTTGCGCTTCAAAAAGCCATTTCTACAACAATTAGAGACTTCAACAGAGATTATTGGACAGGAACAGTTTACACTACAAACAGACGCGTTTGGGAACATGATGATGAATTCAAATTGTACCTTCAAAAAGTGAGAGCTATGGCAATTGACATGGAAACTGCAACCATCTTCACCGTTGGATTTGCCAATAATATTCCAACAGGCGCTTTGCTCCTTATTTCTGACCAACCTATGACACCTGAAGGGGTGAAAACTGAAAAAAGTGATATCGCAGTTACCTCTTCATATGTCGATGCACATCTTCAAATTGGGATAGACTCGCTAAAACAGCTCATCAATAATGGACACACCGTAAAACACCTTCGTTTTTAGTTTTAAATCATCCCACGAAGCGAATACACAATACGTTGAAATTGTATGCACGTATTATCATTTTGAAGGATTTTAGTTTTAAATCTTTCAAAAATGACTGCCAGATACTTCTTAATTCTTTTCACTGCGATAATCGCAATATCCTCAATATCTCTGTTTTCATTTCTTTCTTGTGAAAAGGAGATCATAAAAGAAAACCAAAACATTACGAATAAAGGCCTACCCATTAAAGGAACAATATGTGGTACAATTGAACAAAAAGATATTTTGAATAGTAACGATGATGTTATAGGAACAGCATTGTTATACAACAATAAAGAGAATTTTTATCTAGAAATCACGCTTCCAGACAGTTTGTGTATATTGAATTGTTTTGTTCATTCTTCTTCAAGTTTATACGATTTCCCATTAGATTCTGCATATAATCTTAATTGGCCAACTTTTAACCATAACTATAGATATACTTTACTCAGCAGTTTCAAAAAGATTATTATTCCCTTGTATGAAATTCCCAACAGAAGTTATCTTGCTGTGGCAATTGAATATGGAAAATGGATTAATCAAGAACTTACGAAACAAATATCTTGGATAGATGGTATTCGTTATGGCTCAAGTGTGCGAGGCAGGGTAACCGCTTACGACAAAAAACAATGTCTCAAGCAAGCTAAGGAGGCTATCAATGAATAACCTTAAGCATAGATTTTTTATTTTTGACTAAAAACCATAATGGAAAAACGCAAAATCTATTTTCTCGGATTGATAACATTACTCGTTTTTCCTTTACCTGCTTTTTTTATTCTTTATTTTTCCGAGGGTATTGATCCTTTGGATATATTAAAGATCGGAGATCATTGGTTTCAAAATATTTTATACGGTTTTTGCCTTGGTCTTGCTTATGCCCTATTTGCCTTTGTTATTCTTCAAGCTCCAATATTTCGAAAGGTTCCATTAAAAGTAACCGATTTAGTTAAAAAATTAAGACTAAACTATTTGGATGCAATCTTTTTATCTATTTGCGCGGGAATTGGAGAAGAACTCCTTTTTAGAGTTGGTGTTCAATATTATCTTGGGATTTATTTAACAGCAATACTTTTTGTTGCAGTTCACGGATATTTCAGCTTAAAAAAGCCATTAATGTCATTGTATGGCTTACTTGTTTTACCATTAGCATTAATTCTTGGTTTTGGATATGAATATTTTGGGTTTTGGTTCGCTGCAGCAATACATTTTTTCTACGATTTAACTTTGTTTGCAGCTATTATTGGCTGGAAAAAAGTTGATTAAAAACGCTAATCAAAAGCAACCTATCTGAAATATAAAAGTCTTATAATTTGAGTTCAAGAAAGTTGAATTGAAAAATAAATTATATTTGACTCAGATTTAACCCGGACAAAAATTAACTTAAAGAATTTATGAAAAAAAAATTGTTTTTTCTGCCTGTTGTAATCGTTGCATTAAGTGGATGTGGTGGTAGTGATGGAAATGCTGAACTTCGTGCAAATGCAATGTGCGATTGTGTCAAGGAAATAGTAGATATTTCAAGTATAAATGCTACCAACATTGAAGACAAAATGAGGGAAATCGACAGAGATAAATCTAAACAAACCAAATACGCAAAGTGTCTTTTGGGTGTTCTTGAAGGTATGAACACAGATATCGCAGATTTGAATCAAGAAGAGAAAAAAGGATATACAAAAACGCTACTAAAAGCAGGTATTGACTGCGAATGCACTGATAAATTAATGGATAACATTCCTTATGACATGCTGAAAATTGCAATGCCATCATTGAAAGAGGAAGTGGAAAGAATGGAGTCAAGGTAGATTGCAATCCTATAATTTTTATTCATAAATGCTTTTGTTTTTAAATCTGAGAAATAAATAATATAAAATCTAAATAAATTAAACCCATGAATATTTCAAGAATTTTCTTTACAGTAATTTTAATATTTGTTACTAAATCTTGGTGCATAGGTCAGACTTCAACTCCTGAAGAGCGCGCTGCATTATTAACAGAGAGAATGATTACAAATCTTGCTTTAAATGAAACACAAATAGAGCAGGTCACTCAAATCAACCTAGGTGTAACACAAAAAAATGACGCCATTAACAATGACCCTAATATGACCCAAGAGCTTAAATTGGCAAGTTTACAAGGGAACAACGACATCCGCAGGTCTTATTTTAAGCTTATTTTAACTGAAGAACAGTACAACAAGTACATAGAAATGGAAGAATCAACAACCGAGATTAAGAATGTTAACAAGAACATTAAACTGGAGAAAGAAAGTTTAAAACAAGAAAAAGAAGATTAATCTATAATACAGATTATTTGGAATGGCTGTTTCGAAAGATTCAGCCTTTTTTATTTTAAGCGCTCAGCAAAAACCTTTTTAAACTTTTCCACTTTTGGCCTTACAACCGCATGACAATAACCATTCCCTGGGTTCAACTCGAAATAATTGTGGTGATACGCCTCAGCTCTGAAAAAATTCGAAAGCGGAACAATCTCAGTAACAATTGGCTTATCCCAAACCTTTTCTTCGGTTAATTTCAATTTATAGGCATTCGATTTTTGTTCTTGTTCTGTATCATGAAAGAAAATTACAGAACGGTATTGTGTCCCAATATCATTTCCTTGTCGATTCAGTTGCGTTGGATCATGCACAAACCAAAACACTTCCAATAATTCATCAAAACTAATTTGATGCTCATCATAAACTACCCTAGCTACTTCTGCATGACCAGTTGTGCCATTGCATACCTCTTCATAGGTTGGATTGTCTTTATGCCCTCCGGCATAACCAGGATATACATCAAGTACTCCTTTCATTTCTTTATAACAGGCCTCAATGCACCAAAAGCATCCAGCCCCAAATGTTGCTTCTTTCATTTGTACTAATTCAATCTCTAAAAGTAGAAACAAAACTATTTCCCACAAGTTCATTGTGAATCAAATTAAAATGAAGATTTGAACTAACTTTACCTCATGTTTAAATCTTACGGCAGAAACTTCTGGATCATGTCATTGGCGATGTTTCTGTTTATGACAGGATTTAATCTGATTCTTCCCGAATTGAATCAATTCATGACCCAATTAGGAGGTGAAGAACATAAAGGACTTATCATTACCCTTTTCACCATTTCAGCAGGATTGGCGCGTCCTTTCTCTGGGAAGTTATCTGATTTAATTGGACGTAAGAAAGTTATGGTAGCGGGAATTGTTTTGGCAATAGTTGTATGTCTGATGTATCCATTTTCTGAAACTGTGTTTTTCTTTCTTTTGCTTCGATTTATACATGGATTTAGCGTTGGATTTATGCCAACAGGAGCCACTGCATTGATAACAGATATTTTACCTGAAAACAATCGTGGGCAAGGAATGGGGATTTGGGGAACATTTATTTCAATTGGAATTGGCTTTGGACAATCATTAGGATCATGGATTTACGCTCATTTCGGAATGAATACCTTGTTCATGACTGCAGCATTAACAACCTCTATTTCAGGTATTTTGGTATACTTCATTCGAGAAACACTTGAAAATAAAAATTCATTTCAAATCAATCAATTGAAAATCGAATGGCGGGATGTATTTGAACCGAATGTTATGCCAGCAGCAATGGTAATGTGGTTAACTGCAGCGTGCTCAGGAGTTATTTTTGTATTAACACCTGACATTTCAGGCTATTTAAATATCGAAAATAAAGGTTGGTTTTTTGGAATTTATGTAATTGCAACGATAGTTGTAAGACTTGCAGCAGGTACATTATCGGATAAAATCGGAAGACGCCAAACCTTAATCATTGGCATATCATTTCTTGTACTAAGTATGCTTTTAATCGGATACGCCAAGTCAACGGCTTCTTATACCATTGCTTCTTTGGTTTTTGGAATAGCTACAGGCATTACCAGCCCTACACTTTTCGCATGGACTGCAGACTTATCCCCTGAATCCAGAAGAGGAGTTGGTGCAGGAACCATGTTCATTGCTTTGGAATTTGGGATAATGCTTGGCTCCGCTTCTACATTGTTAACATACAACAATACATTTGAAACCGTCACAATTGCTTTCCTTGTTGCGGCTGTATTTGCCTCTTTAGCCTTAGGATATGTAATTTGGCACTTGTACAGACGCAAAAGCGCTACTTAAGATTTAATATTTAGGTATCGTTTGACCAAATAATGACCAAGGTAGATAAGTGGCGTTAAGGAAATCGCAATCAAAAGTTTCAAAAAGTAATTCGTTGGTGCAACATTCCAGAAATCGGTCATTGATAAATTACCTGGTAGAACAAACCCAATGTACAAAACTACCAAAGTGTCAAAAAACTGAGAAATAACGGTACTTCCTGTACTTCTTAACCAAATGTATTTATTACCAGTTTTACGTTTAATCCAATGAAATAATGTTGCATCTAATAATTGAGAAAGCAAGAACGCAGCAATACTTCCTACAATAACCATTTGAGCTTGACCAAAAACCTTTGTAAATTCAGCGTCGGTTGCCAGATTAGAACCAGGAATTTCTTTAGCCGGAAAATTTAAAGCTAAACTTACAATGATGAAGCAATAGGCAATCAATGCAGCCGTAATCCATGAAACGCGTCTTACCGCTTTTTCGCCATAAAATTCATTCATTAAATCAGTTAGAATAAATACAATAGGCCATGGAATTACTCCAACTATAGTTGTAAATGGACCTATTTGAGTATCTCCTATAGAAAAAACCAGTGGGATTTCAATCAATTTATTACTGATCAGTTCTGCAGTAATTGCACTTGTAATAAACATTCCTACGAGTACTACAAAAAGCCACTGCCTGCGCTCATTAAATTTTAAATCTGAAGTCAATTCCATTTACGGAAATTAAAAAGAAAAAACGGAACTTGGTGATTTAATCGGATTCTCCGTAATCCAAGCGTTTCGCTTTAATAAAGCGTGGAATATAGTATTTACTGGTTTTGAAATTATCAATTACTACTCCTCGTGACGAAGATGAATGAATAAATTTAATAGCATCTGAAGAAACTTCAACCACCATGGCAACATGCCCAACACTTTTGGAATTGACATCCCTGCCTTTAAAGAACATTAAATCACCTGGCTGAATATCAGCGAGTTTGACTGTTTCACCTAACTCAGCCATTCCGGTACTTGTTCGAACTAGACTGAATCCAAAATTGCCAAAAACATAGGAAATAAAACCGGAACAATCAAAACCAGAAGGTGTTGATCCTGCCCATTTATAGGGGGTACCCATGAATGTTTTTGCAAAATCAATGATTTCGTTTACTTGTTCATTGGGCGCATTTGCTGAATCAATTATTTCTGTACCCGAAGAGAGAAGAGTATCAACTTTGAGTGTATCTTCATTTTGAGCAGTTTGACCAAATGCACTTAAAGAAAGAAAGCATCCAATCAGCAGCAAATAATTTAGTATGAACTTATTTCTTTGCATTGCGGTTGCAAAATTATAATTATTTTCGAAGTTCAAACAAGCTTTTTCCAAAATGATTGATTCCAAACAATTGACGAAGTTGTATTATTCCATCGGAGAGGTTGCTGCTATTTTTAATGTAAATGCTTCATTAATAAGGTTTTGGGAAAAAGAATTCAGTACCATTCAACCTAAAAAAAGTAAAAAAGGGAACAGACTGTTTACAGTCAAGGACATTGAAAATTTTAACAAGATTTACCATTTAGTAAAAACAAATGGCTACACTTTGGAGGGTGCTAAAAAGGTTTTAAAGGACAAAAACGCAACAATTGAAACACAATCCAAAAACAATAATGATAACATCATTGAAAAACTGGAGCAGATAAAAACTAAACTTAAGCAATTAAAAGTTTAATCTTCTACTTATTAATTTTCGAGAAAGGTATAAATCTCGGAACCTTGCTTTGGTAATTTTTGTATTCTGGATATTTTCTCGCTGATATTTCCTCTGAGAAATCTGAACTTCCTTTGAATAAAATGACAAGTAAAACACATCCGGCAATAGACCAATTGATCCATTCGCCTGTGGCTACAACACTAAAAAAATAAAACACAATCCATATGCTTTGTTCGGCCATATAATTAGGATGTCTTACGATTGACCACAAACCTTTAGTGACAAAACCCTTTTCGTAATCTTCTAATGGAAGATTATTATTAATTCTCCTGTACTTTTCAGTTTGAAAATCATATTGTTGCTGGTCTGCAATGTATTCCCAAACCACAAAACCAACAAATAAAGCTGCCAAAATATAATCGATAATAGTTAAACCAATTTGTGCATCAGCACCAATTACTGTTAATATCGGAAGTGTAAATAGAAAAATCAGGGTATTTTGATAGGCACAAATGAAAAACAAATCAAATAACATCCAAACAAATCTATTGTTAAAACCTGGGCGTTTTCTCAACTCTTCCCAACGGTAGTCTTCCTCACCTGCCCAAAATTTCCATTGGTAAGCACCTCTTCGTGCAAAATTATAGGTGAGACGCATCCCCCAAATGGTAACCAAAACAGACATAAGTACCATCCTGTCTGGAAAATTTGCTTCAATGGTCATATACCAAGTATAAACAATTGGTACTATGCTCCATAGCTTATCTACTTGAGAATTGTTTCCAGTTATTTCCCCAACAATAAAACAATATGCAACAACACCAAGAAGAATTAGTGATGAATTCCACAGAATTTCTGTTTGTAAAGTATTCAGGGGTGTACCAATATAGAAAGAAACAATCGGAAGTACGATAACAGTAAAAATGAGCAATAAAATGGTAACTAACATAGCTTATATTATAAAGTTTCTAAATAATTTAAGGTTTCAACAAGGAGTTCTTCTTCAATGTAATTATCAAAGCTTGCCACTCCGATTCCCTTCAACAAAGTGCAATTAATTTTGTTCATTTGATTTTTTTTGTCTTGGTAAATGAAATTAAGTATTTCTTTTTTAAGTGGCTCTGAAAATTTTACATTAGGATAAATAGCAAATATCAAACATTTTATTTCATTAAAATCATCTTCATTTAGAAGACCAACTTTCATTGAAATGTATGCCTCTCCAATCATACCTATAGCCACGGCATGACCATGCGAAATAGGATTAATTTCGAGAAACGCACCTTCCAAACCATGACCAATCGTATGTCCAAAGTTCAATAGTTTTCTTTGACCTGTCTCCAATGGATCTCTCTCTACAATTTCCATTTTAATTTGAATGGACCGATTAATTAAATCGCTATTTATTTCGGTATTACCATTTCCTTCTCTAATAACTTTCCATAATTTGTCATCGGCTATCAAGGCATGTTTAATTATTTCTGCAAAGCCATTTTTAATTTCGATTTCTGGTAAAGTTTGAAGAAAACTTTCATCTACAAAAGTGTGCTCTGTGAATTGAATACAACCCAATTGGTTTTTAATTCCTTTGAAATCTACACCATTTTTTCCTCCAATACCTGCGTCTACCATGGCCAATAGTGAAGTAGGAATATTAACAAAAGAAATTCCTCTTTTATACACAGACGCCACGAATCCACCTAGATCAGTTATCATTCCTCCACCTAAATTAATGAGCAAGTCTTTTTTACCAAAACGATAATCAGTTAGCGCCTCCCAAATTTGTACACAAATTTCCAAATCCTTACTTTCCTCACCTGATGGAATTTGAATAATTTCTGCATTTGACAATTGGGAAAAATTGGTTATCAAAAATTCCAAACAGTATTCATGAGTATTGTCATCGACAAGAATTGCAATCTTGGCATTTTGAAACTTATTTGCAAGCATTTTTTCTAGTGATGAATCCAATAAAGATCCTATTTCTATATGCTGCAAAAGATTTTCTCGTCGATTCATTGTTTAAGAAATATGCTCAAAAATAAATAATGATTATCGAACTGCATACTACTTGTTTGAAAAGCAATTATTTTTACGGAATGATTTCTTTCGAAAATACCGAAATTGCATTTAAAAGCAAATCTAACAAGGACCTTAAAAGAGCGTTCAAACTTTTTAAGTTAATTGGCAATCCTAAGCTGGTTAAACTTGGCAAATGGTTTACAATTAATGCCTTAAAAATAGGTCTTCCAATAAAAGGGATAATTAAAAAAACGATTTTCAAGCAATTCTGTGGCGGTGAAAATATCACGGAATGCTCTCAAACAATTGAGCAACTGCAACAATTTGGCGTTGGCACCATACTTGATTATTCAGTTGAGGGCAAAACATCAGACGAAGATTTCGAAAACACCGTTAAAGAAATCATCTCAACCATCGAGGCAGCAAAAAACAATTCTGCAATTCCTTTTGCCGTTTTTAAAGTTACAGGAATTGCGCAACATCACATTCTTGAGCATGCGAACGTCAATAAGGATAATTTAAATGCTGAAGAATTATTAGCTTACCATTCCATAATAGATCGCGTTAATGCAATTTGCCAAGCAGCATACGAAGGTAATGTGCCAGTTTTTATAGATGCAGAAGAATCTTGGATTCAAGATACAATTGATCGCATTGCTCTTGACATGATGCGTAAATACAATAAGGATAGGGCAATTGTATTCAACACGTTGCAAATGTATCGACACGATCGGTTAGAATATTTGAAAAAAGAAATTGAAATCTGTAAATCTGAAAATTTCCATTATGGCGTAAAACTGGTACGTGGGGCATATATGGAAAAAGAACGTGAAAGGGCAAAAGATATGGGTTATCCATCACCTATTCAACCAGACAAAGCGTCAGCTGATAGCGATTTCAACGATGCACTTAGAATAATTATTGAAAACATTGATTCTATGGCATTATGTTCTGGATCCCACAATGAAGAAAGTGCGCTTCTACTCACCCAACTTCTTCAGGAAAAAAACATTAAAAATGATGATAAACGTATATTTATCGCTCAACTTCTCGGCATGAGTGACCACATTTCCTACAATGTCGCACATGCAGGTTACAATGTTGCCAAATATGTTCCATATGGCCCTATAAAAGAAGTGATGCCATACCTGTTACGGAGGGCAGATGAAAATACTTCTGTTGCTGGTCAAACTGGACGTGAATTGACATTAATTACAAAAGAATTGAGGCGCAGAAAGTTAGCTTGAATAAAATAATTTACCTACCTAATTTTAGCCAATCGACTCCTTTTTTTAGCATTTGAATTGTTTGCTCCTCAGCGCTACCTATTTCTGGTTCAAAGCTGTAAAACCAATTGGCTTCTTTCGGCAAACTCATTAAAATAGATTCTGTTCTTCCACCGGTTAATAAACCGAATTTGGTACCCCTATCATGAACAAGGTTAAATTCAACATATCTCCCACGACGAATATTTCGCCATTTCAACTCTTGAGCTCCAAAAGATTTAAAACGACCTAATTCAACTTGCTGTTGGTAAACTTCCGGAAATAACTGTCCAAGTTCAATACAAAAATTAAGTATTTCGTTTTTTGACTTACCTGATTGCTCATCCAAATGGTCAAAAAATATCCCACCAATACCTCTGGTTTCAGATCTATGTGGTATGTAAAAGTAATCGTCCGCCCAGTTTTTATAGGATTCGTATGCATCCGATTTAAATCTATCACAAACTTCCTTCAAACCGCTATGAAATAAAGCAGCATTTTCGGAAACAACATAATGTGGAGTAAGATCAATACCTCCTCCAAACCAAAAAACACCTGTATCCATTTCAAAGTAACGGACATTCATATGTATAATGGGAACATTTGGATTAAAAGGATGCAAAACAATCGAAACACCCGTTGCAAAAAATTCTTTTCCATCCAGCCCCAATTGTTTGCGCATCATCTCACTTACCGGACCATATACAGAAGAAAAATTAACACCACCCTTTTCAATAACAGCACCTTCCTCAATTATTCGAGTTTTTCCACCTCCTCCCTCTTCACGTTGCCATTTATCCTCCTTGAAAGTAGCAATTCCATCTATTTCTTGAATCCTTTTACAAATATGATCTTGAAGCAGTTCAAATTGATTCGCTATGAAAATCTTATCCATTAATCCCCAACATTAATCAGTTCATAATCCTCCTGTTCAATTATAAAACATTTACTGTTTTCATAACCATCTTCAGGTGCAACTTGATTCAATTGAAAATTATTCATTATCAAATGTGGATGATCGATTCCCAGAAACAAATTAGCTGCATAATACAAAACTGCATCATAACCCTGCACGGCCATCTTTGTTAAGTCGGCATTGTATTTAATACGATATACTTTGTTAATGGCCTCTGTCTTTTTGTAACTGTAATTGAGGTCATTAGGACTGGAGTAATGAAAGTTGAATTTATTTTTTAGAGTAGCTTTTATATCATCAAAATTGACCCAGTCCTTTGTTGCATAAAACGAGAAATTATCTTCATCTATTTTATTTCCTGCACTTACTAGGGCATTCACAAAAGAACTTGCCAACTGCTTGTCATTTGTAGGATAAATAACCACTGTTTTTTTACTTGATTTTACAAAAGTTTTAAAATTCTGAGCTGTAGTTTCAATTAATTTTGGTCTTTCCCCCACATATTCTGAATTCACAAATGCATCTCTGAAACTTTCATATAAAACCAAATCTTTTTCATTGGTTGATTTAATTAGAATCAATTGTGCATCAGCTTGATTATTTAAGAGGTATTCAGCCATTCCTTCCATTAATGTTGCATCCGTGGGTACAGCTTGATAAACCTGTGGGTTATTTTTTAAAATGCTCACAATTGATTGTGCAGGGCAAACCATTCTTGCATTGTTTTCATTGCACCAACGAGCTACAATAGGTCCGAAATCGGCAAAAATAGGCCCAAATACAAGATCTGTATTTTTAAAATCATCAGCGTTTAGAACTGTCTTTAATGTTAAGGAGTCATTGCGTACATCATAAACATGTAACTCAGCATTTAGTCCAAGTTTTTCTAGCGTATCAACCGCCAATTGAGCACCCATATAGAACTCTGCAGCCAAAGTTGAAACACTTTCAGAATATTCTGCGCCTTTATCGAGGAAAAAAGGCAATAGCAATGCAATTTTGTAAGTATCTTTTACCGGATACTCTTTAACATTTTGAACTGCAACATCCTTCGAGAAAAAATCTCCAAACTCAATTTCGTTTGCAATTTCATCAGATACTTTGATTGTTAAAACTGTTCCTTTGCTAAGTGTTGTGGATTTAATATTATTCCAAGATTTGAGATCATCCACTGAAACCATAAATCTTTTAGCAATGCTATAGAAGGTTTCACCCTCCATAACTGTGTAATTTATAGTTTTATCACCTGGAGCATAACCAGCATTTTCCCATGAAACTTTGGCTGAATCTTGAATTACTGGAACTTGGGTGATTGTCATAGAAGAATCAGATTCAACATAATAATCGGTTTCAGAAAAAAGGGGTTCTTCAGAAACCTCCCGGTCAACGTTTTTAATGATCAACTGTTGACCTACTTTCAAACCGGAGGCCACACTTGGATTATGCTTTGTTATTGAATCTGAAGAAACACCATATCTTTTTGCAATGCCATAAAGGGTTTCCTTAGCTTTAACAATGTGATTGACAGTTACCAAAGGAACTGGAATGAATAATTTCTGTCCTATTGAAAGTCCTTTTTCAGCGCCAGGATTTGACTTTAATATATCATCTTGGCTAACCTTATAAAGTTTCTGGAGACCATAAACCGTATTTCCTGACTCGACAATGTGAACATAATATTTTTTTCCTTCAATAACTTCTTTTGTTGCATTCGAAGGTTGTGCAAAAGCTGAAACGGAAAACAGTAAGAAAAAGAGAAAAATCGTATTTTTCATGCTCATAAATGTGAATTTAATTTGTTAATTACTCCCATTCTATTGTAGCGGGTGGTTTCGAACTGATATCGTAGGTAACCCTATTAACACCTTTTACTTGATTGATAATTTTGTTAGAAATTTTAGCAAGAAACTCATACGGTAAATGGCACCAATCTGCAGTCATACCATCTGTTGATGTTACGGCGCGCAATGCAACTGCATTTTCGTAGGTTCTTTCATCACCCATCACGCCAACAGATTGAACCGGGAGAAATATCGCTCCTGCCTGCCAAACGTCGTCATACAAATGATGCTCTTTCAAACCTTCTATGAATATAGAATCAACTTCTTGCAAAATACGTACCTTCTCAGGTGTTACATCACCAAGAATTCTTATACCCAATCCAGGTCCAGGAAATGGATGTCGTCCTAAAATATTATCGTCTATTTGCAATGATTTCCCAATTCTTCTCACTTCATCTTTAAACAAAAGCCTTAGTGGCTCAACTACTTTCAATAGCATATAATCAGGTAATCCGCCAACATTATGATGAGACTTAATGGTTTGAGAAGGGCCTCCATTAACCGAAACAGATTCAATAACGTCTGGGTAAATCGTACCTTGTCCAAGCCATTTTACATTTTCAATTTGCTTAGATTCTTCATCAAAAACATCAATAAATACCTTGCCAATTGCCTTACGTTTTGCCTCTGGATCTGTAATACCTTTTAAAGCATCATAAAACTTGCTCGAAGCATCCACACCCTTTACGTTTAACCCCATGTTTTTATAGGAATCCAAAACACTTTGGTATTCGTTTTTTCGCAACAAACCATTATCAACAAATATGCAATACAATTGACTTCCTATTGCTCTATTTAATAATACTGCAGCGACAGATGAGTCAACACCTCCAGACAACCCTAAAACAACCTTATCCTCTCCTATTGTTTCTTGCAAATTTTTGACCGTTTCATCAATAAAAGATGTTGGAGTCCAATCTTGTGAACAGCCACAAATATCAACAACAAAATTTTTCAGTAGAATCGCTCCTTCAAGAGAATGGTATACTTCCGGATGGAATTGAATACCGAAAGTATTTTCACCTTCAATTTGATATCCGGCAATTTCTACATCTTCGGTGCTTGCAATTATTTTATAGTTTGATGGGATTTTTTTAATCGTATCACCATGCGACATCCAAACTTGAGATCCAGAAGTCATTCCTTGTGTCAAAGCATTCGAATTATCAATAAATGACAAATGAGCCCGACCGTATTCTCTTATCGAGGATGGTAGAACTTCACCTCCAAAACTTTGAGACAAATATTGGGCTCCAAAGCACACACCCAACAATGGAAACTTCCCTTTAATTGAGTTCAAATCTGGCTTTGGAGAATTTTCATCTCTAACGGAAAAAGGACTCCCAGAAAGGATTACCCCCTTAATATTAGCGCCCAAATCTGGAACTTTATTCCATGGATGGATTTCGCAATAAACATTCATTTCCCTAACCCTTCTGGCTATAAGCTGAGTATATTGGGAACCAAAATCTAAGATTAATATCATTTCATGCATGTCACAAAGATACATTTTGAAGGAAAGGTATTTAGCCTTTGGGCAAGTCAAGTTTCAACAAGCAATGTTAACAATTCAAAATTTATCTTTGGAATAAATCACATTTATGCCCAAAGTCGAGTTATTGTAATGACATTTAACGATTTTTTATATCCAAAACTTGCAATATTTCATTAATTTTGCGCTTCTTAAAACAATAGAAATAAAGGTTTAACATGTTAGCAGGACTACTCAAACAATTCTTTGGAGACAAGAGCGCAAAAGATAGAAAAGAATATCAGCCGATTATAGACAAAACAAATGGTTTTTTCGAGCAACTAAAGTCGCTTTCAGATGACGATCTAAGGGCAAAAACCATTGTCTTTCAAAATAAGGTAAAAACGGAAATAGAAAGTCTCGAAGTCGAGGTTTCTGATCTACGTTTAAAAGCTACGGACATCAATACGCCTATCGAAGAAAAAGAAGAATTATTCGAAAATATAGATAAGCTGACCAAGAAAATTGATGAAAAAATTGAAGAAGTTTTAGCTGATATTCTTCCAGAGGCTTTTGCTGTTGTAAAAGAAACTGCAAGAAGATGGGCGGAAAATGGCAAACTTGAGGTTACTGCTCAGGAATTTGATATTGAGTTATCCAAGAAGAAAGATGGAATCAGTATTGAGGGAGAGAAAGCAACTTGGTGGAACAAATGGTCTGCTGCCGGTGGAGACGTAAGTTGGAACATGGTTCATTATGACGTTCAGTTAATGGGAGGAGCCGTTTTACACAGAGGAAATATTTCTGAAATGCAAACTGGTGAAGGTAAAACTTTGGTTGCAACATTACCTGTTTATCTCAACGCGCTTGCTGGAAAAGGTGTACATGTCGTAACAGTAAACGACTATTTGGCTAAAAGGGATTCAGAATGGATGGGTCCACTTTATCAGTTTCATGGCTTAAGAGTAGATTGCATTGACAAACATCGACCTAATTCAGCTGAAAGAAAACAAGCATATCTCGCTGACATTACGTTTGGAACGAATAACGAATTTGGTTTCGACTATTTGCGTGACAACATGACGGGAAGTGTAGACGAACTCGTTCAACAAAAGCATCATTTTGCAATCGTTGATGAGGTCGATTCTGTGTTAATTGATGATGCCAGAACGCCATTGATAATTTCAGGTCCAACCCCAAGAGGTGATGAACAAGAATATGGTCAACTTAAACCAAGGGTTGAGTCAATTGTTAATGCTCAAAGGCAATTTGTTACACAATGTCTGGCTGATGCCAAGAAATTGTTGAGCGTCATCAATAATCCAGCAGAACCTGGGCAAGATGCCAAACAAATGTTAGAGGAAGGTGGAATTGCTTTGTTGAGGGCTTTTAGAGGTTTGCCAAAAAACAAAGCACTTATTAAGTTCCTTTCCGAACCTGGAATAAAAGCTCATTTGCTTAAAACAGAGAATTATTACATGCAAGAGCAGGGTAAGCACATGAAGAAAATTGATGTGGAGCTTTACTTTGTAATTGATGAGAAGAATAACACGATTGAATTAACAAGCAAGGGAATTGACCTAATTTCGGGTCGAGATGATAAGGATTTTTTCATCATGCCCGATATTGGTTCTGAAATAGCCAAACTTCAAAAAGAAAATCTCGACAAAGATCAATATCTGATTAAAAAAGATGAGCTAATCAGAGAATACAGTATAAAATCCGAACGCATTCACTCTGTTAATCAACTTTTAAAGGCCTATACACTCTTTGAAAAAGAAGTTGAATACGTAATCATGGATAGTAAAGTCAAAATCGTTGATGAATCTACTGGTCGTATCATGGAGGGTCGAAGGTATTCCGATGGTTTACACCAAGCAATAGAAGCAAAGGAAAATGTAAAAGTTGAGGCGGCTACTCAAACTTATGCGACTATTACTTTACAAAATTACTTCAGAATGTACCACAAACTAGCTGGTATGACAGGTACAGCGGAAACTGAAGCAAAAGAATTCTGGGATATTTACAGTTTAGATGTGGTTGTAATACCTACCAATAAATCAATTGTAAGAAAGGATAAAAACGATTTGGTTTTCAAGACTGCTCGCGAAAAATACACCGCTGTAATTGAAGAAATTGGTGAATTGGTTGCTGCAGGTCGACCTGTTTTGGTTGGAACAACAACTGTAGAAATATCAGAACTTTTGAGTAGAATGTTAAAGATGAAAAACATTCCACATCAAGTTTTGAATGCCAAATACCATCAAAAAGAGGCTGAAATTGTTGCTGAAGCTGGGAAAGCAGGTGCTGTTACAATTGCAACCAACATGGCGGGTCGTGGAACAGACATTAAATTAGGTGCTGGAGTTAAAGAAAGTGGTGGTTTAGCTATCATAGGTACTGAACGTCATGACTCTAGAAGGGTTGACCGTCAGCTGAGAGGTCGTTCCGGTCGTCAGGGAGATCCAGGGTCATCGCAATTCTTTGTATCACTCGAGGACGATTTGATGAGAAAATTCGGTTCTGAAAGGATTGCCAAAATCATGGATAGAATGGGATTAAAAGAAGGTGAGGTTATCACCCATTCCATGGTATCCCGATCAATAGAAAGAGCACAAAAGAAAGTTGAAGAAAACAATTTCGGTATTCGTAAAAGGTTATTGGAATACGATGATGTAATGAACCAACAACGTAAACGAATTTATGAAAGAAGAAAAAACGCACTTTACGGCGAACGCCTTGAGTTGGATATCGATAACATGCTTTACAATGTTTGTAGAAACCGTGTGGCTTCCTATACAAAAGAAGATTTTGAAGGATTCGAATATGATTTGTTGCGACTATTAGGAATTGAGTCACCAGTTGATGCGAATGAATTTAAAACAATCGACCAAAACATCCTTGTTGATAAAGTTTATATTGCAGCACTTGAGCATTACTCCAGAAAGAACAACAAAATCAGTGAAAAGACTTTTCCTCAAATAAAAAATGTTTTCGAAACGATGTCAGATCGTTACAAGAACATTGTTTTTCCATTATCAGATGGAAAAAGAGAAATGCAGTTGGTTATCAACCTTAAAGAGGCATACGATACCCAAGGTAAGGCAATTGTTAAAGCATTTGAGCGCAATGTTATCTTGAATATTATCGACAATGAATGGAAAGAGCATTTAAGAGAGATGGATGATTTACGCACAGCCGTTCACAACGCACAATATGAGCAAAAAGATCCACTTTTGATTTACAAACTCGAATCCATCAAATTGTTTGAAGGTATGTTAGAGCGCGTGAATTCTGATGCAGTTGAATTGTTAATGAAATTGGATATTCCAATTGAGCAAAAAGTTCAGAGCACGAATCAAGAAGTGACACATCAGCACAACTACGAAAAATCTGTTACGAATAATGATTTAACCCCGACACAGCAACCAGCTAAACATCCTGGAAGTCAAGGATATGCAGAAGCCATTAAAAATTCAATGCCCCAGCAGGAAAAACAAACTCCTGTTGTTGCAGATCCAAAAATTGGCAGAAACGATCCTTGTCCATGTGGAAGTGGAAAAAAATACAAGCAGTGCCACGGTAAATAATTTTTATGACCTTACCTTTCAGCGTTGCTCTAATTGGTACAGGAAATATTGCCTGGCATTTGGGTAACGCTTTTGTAAATTCTGGTGTAAATATAACTCAAGTTTACGGCCGGAATCAAGGTAAATCTGAAGAATTTAGTGTATTATTTAAAGCAGAAAGTATTCAAGATTTTTCAAAACTTACTGCAGACTTTACTATTGTATGTGTTAGCGATGATAGTATTGAAAAGGTAATTTCTGAAATCCCTGCGGATTTAAAGGTACTTTACACATCAGGAGCTTTAGCAATAAAAACATTTAGCGCTAAAAAAAATATAGGAATCTTATATCCTTTGCAAACTTTCGGTGACAGATTAATCACTAATTTTAAAGATATTCCAATTCTTATTGAATCACTGGATGAAGAATTTCTGAACGAAATAAATGCCCTAGCCTCCGCAATAAGTTCTAAAGTACAGGTTGTAAATTCTGAACAACGTTTGATTTATCACCTTTCAGCTGTATGGATGAATAACTTTGTCAACCACATAGGAAGTATTGCATACGATATTATTCATGAACATCAATTGGACTGGAAAACGCTTCAACCATTGATCGAAAAAACAACAAGTAACCTATTGATTAATATTCCTGAGAACATTCAAACAGGACCGGCCAAAAGAAAGGATTTGAATACGATTTCAAAACATCTAGAACATTTGAATGAGGAGCAAAAGATTGTTTACAACATACTCTCGGATTCGATAAAAAAGAAATACAATCCAAATGGATAGCTATAAAATTAGACTTTCAAAAATTAACACCTTTATGTTTGACGTTGATGGCGTTTTGACAAATGGTGAAATCATGCTGTTTGAAAATGATATTGTTCGTGTCTTGAATTCAAGAGATGGTTATGCATTGCAATATGCAGTTAAAATGGGCTATAAAATAATGATTGTTACCGGAGGCAATTCCAAAGTTGTAGAAGATAGATTGCTTAGCTTGGGTGTTCATGAAGTTCATTTATCGTCATACAATAAATTGAATGTATATGAAGACATCAAGCGGAGACATAAGCTACTAGATGAAACCATTTTATATATGGGTGACGATATTCCGGACTACCAAGTCATGAGTATAGCAGGTGTTGCAGCATGTCCCCAAGATGCAGCGATTGAAATTAAAAAAATCGCACATTACCAATCTCCTTTTGATGGCGGTAAATTTTGTGTTCGTGATGTTATCGAACAAACATTAAGGGTACAAAACAAATGGTTTTCTGAAGCTGCTTTTGAGTGGTAGTTAATATTTGATATGCTTAAACCGATATTCTTGATTTTCTAGAATTAGTTGAATCAAATAAACACCTGAATTCCAAAATGATGTATTGAGTTTCATGTTTTCTATGAAATTTCCTGATTGTATAAGTTTACCCGTAATATCTCTAATCACATATTGTACTTCATTCAATTGCGAGGCATTAAAATTTAATGTTTCATTAAATGGATTGGGGTAAACTGAGATTCCACTTTCAAATTGATTTTCTATTACTGTGACCAATGAAAAAGGAACAGGATCGAATTCTATTGGGGGAAACACATCATTAGGACCAATCTTCATTACGTAAACATTTCCTCCTCCAGTCCCCAAACCTGAAGTATAACCTAAATAAATAGCTGAACCATCATTCGTTGGAATAATTTCTCCCGGAGCATCTTCCAAGGGATAATTGATTGAAGTAATGATTCCATCCCAATACAAACCTTCCCCTACTTTTGAAACCCCAACGTCATATCCGTCATTAAAAGAACTGGCATCGAAGTAGCTAAAACACATGTAATTTTTGCCCAAATCACCGTAATTCGTTATAAGCTCAATTATTTTCTCACCAGATGAGGGCACTTCAACCTGCTCAAAATCAAAAACAGCATTGTAGTTTACCTTTCCAAACAGGCTGTTTTTCAGTGTTGCACCAATAGGTTGTTGCCACCCCACATAACTTACCTTATTACTGGCAACATCCAAATCGATTCCTCTTAAGCCATAATTTCCATTATTACCAATGGTGTCTATCCATTCTATTGTTCCATCAAACTTCATTCTAGAAACAAAACCTTTCGTTAACAGCGAGTCAGAAACGTAAATTTCACCAGCAAGAAAAAATGTCGAATCATTTAACAATTCAACTGAATAAGCCCTGTCTTCGCCTAAGCCACCAATTCGCTTGGTCCAAATTGTGTCACCATCATAATTGGTATTAACAATATAAATATCATTATCACCATTAAGTGTTGAATTCGTTTCACCAACCATTAACACCCCATTGTCTGGAGTTAAGATTGCATCGTTTACTTTTTCCCAATTTGAACCACCAATGGTTTTTTGCCATTGCAGTTGACCATTCAAATCCGTTTTAAAAAGGAAAATATCATATCCTCCATTTCCAAATGAATTTGTATAACCGCAACCGAAAAAGCAATCTCCATCTTTATACAATACCCTTCTCGCCCACTCTGACTCACTTCCTCCATAATGATTGGACCAAATATAATTTCCCAAACTATCAATTTTCAACAAAAAAGCTTCTGACGGTCCCTCGCCAAAACTGCTTGAACTTCCGCAAATTACGTAAGAACTATCTGGAAGCTGCACGATTCCTTGCCCATAATCATAACCATTATTCGAGTATAGTTTTCTAAAAGCAATTTGACCATCAGCGAATGAAGAAACGAACAAAAGCGAAATAAATACTGATATATATTTTATAAAGCACATCTTAACCTCAATTGTAAAGATTTTCCTCTTCCAACATTACTAATTGTTCCAATAATATCTTCAGATCCTAAACCCAAATTAAATTTATTGATATCGAAATTGGCATAAATTCCCATTCTGAATTTTGTAAAACCTCCATAACTGACATGAGATCCAAATTTAATATATTCATTCACTCTTAACTGTCCACCAATATAAATTAAAGGAGCGTATGCTAATGTGTAGTACAATTGAGCTCCAAAATAACTTTGAAACATAGAAGTATTGTGTTCATCAATTATTTTTCCAATCTGCACATGACCAGGAAGCATTCTAATAGAACTTTTTGTTTGCTCAGTTATATTTAAAGTGTCTAAAATTGAAGTCCCATTATTCAAAATATTTGCATCGCCTATCAGTTGATCCAATGTGAAACCTTCGTAAATATAATTTGTATCTGTTTGGTAATTTGAAACATTAGAAGGGAGATAAGCGATTCCGAAATTTCGCACCGTCATTTGCACAAAAGCAATTTTATCTTTTTTAATTTCAAAAGGAATCCGGTAATCGAAATCTAAACCGATTCCTATTCCTTTAACGAAGGAACTAGAATTTGCCAAATCTAGATTGGCATCCAAAAGTAAATTGATTGAATCAATATTATCAGATTGAAACAAACCGCCATTGTATGCCCTACCCGAGGCATAGTTTGAAATGGAGTATGCATTTAATGTCAAACTTGATTTCGATTTTTTGTCAATAAACCCAAAACCCAGTTTTTGAAAAGACATGTAATTAAATGTTGAACCAGAAAAATCCACATTTTGCCCCAAATAGGCCTCGTTGCCATAAAAGGTTAAGCCAAACAAATCTTTTGAATACAAAACGGAACCGAAACTACCATAACCCAATTTAACAACAATTCCCCTATTCTTTTTGAAAGCGCTCAACTGATAATTGCGATACTCCCATTCAGCACCTGCTTCAAATCCTCCTCGATTGATTCCATTGTGCAATCCAAATGATTTATCTTTTACCTCATCACTGATAAAACCACCAAAGAAAAATTTATTACTAAAATCATTTCTAATCGATGAAAAGCCGTAATCTACAGTACCATTCAAAAGATACTCTTGATTGATAATATTTGTATCATATTGTAACGGCAAAATAAATTGAGCCTTCAGCGAATTCAAGTAAAAAAAGCAAAAGAAACAAACAAATAATCGCATCACAGTACTGTTTTCAAATTAAATTTCACATTCAATTTGACTGCAAGGAATGCCCCAACGGGAATAGAAACGGGTTCAACAGAACTTCCTGATTCATTGGGAGTGTTAAATACCGCTTGCACCGCTATATTTTTCACCAAAGACAAATCATTTACCATTGTTTCATTCAACTCAAACTTGACTTGAGACTCCTTTTTTCTCAAGCCATCTGAGGGATCAATTGTTCCGTAATTACTTGATAAGATAGCTCCGGAAGCAATAATCGTATGCAGGATATTTCCCGAAACATCTAACAAAAATAATGTAGGATTGACCTCCATTGGAAAGGCATTTGTCGCGTTTAAGGTAAGAAGTCCAGAAGTAACATGTGTCTTGTCAAAATCCTGTGAAACGTCAAAATCGAATGTATCCTTTAATGTTAAATCATCTGCTCCCAAAGTCATAGGTAACTGAGCACGTAATTTAACACGGATTCTACTATTTGGGAAAATCTCATTCCAACCACCAGAGGTATTTCCCCAAGGATTCAATTCAATTTTATAAGAAATATTATGCTGATTCCCCAAATTTTCAAGATAATTCTCAATATTGCTGTTTGATGAATTGAAACCAATTGTTTCGGTAGTTGGATTTAGTCCAGACCAAGAACCTGTTGCTGACGACAGGACAACCGGCACACCGATTTGATTGCTACTTAAAGCAACTGCATTTCCTGAACTGTTTGTATTCGATAATGAAAATAAGGTAGCTTTTGCATCTACTTTTAATCCATTTTCAATTTCCAACTCAATTGAAGTTGAAGGCAGATCAAGAAAGCCACCAACTGCGGAATTCATAAAATCCAAATTCACACTTTCTGTTCCTGTTAAAATCTGATTTCCAAAATATCCTCTGGCATAATCAATTTTGATATCTTGAAAAGTAGCCTCTACATTAAAAACATGTGCATTTGTTAGGGTAACACTTGGTCCAAATGGATCTGAATTGATTACCAATTGCGATTGCAATAAATTATATAAACTTCCATCTTGACCGGTTAAATCGATATCATATCCCGATAAATCCAAAGTGGTATTCTCGGTATTCGGATTGGCAATTGTTCCGGGATTTACGCTATAATTTTGGCTAAAAACGATTCCATTTTTGGTTACTCCAGGCAATACAATTGAAAATAAGGCTTTGGTTTCCAAAGGATTGGAAACTTTAATTTTTATAACTCCCTGACTTACATGAATTTTCTTTAATTGAACTCCATTTAAATCAAATTCGTGCTCTTCGATTTCATTTACAAAACTAAAACCTGGCGGCACTGTTAAATTGGGAACAACAGTTACGAAAGAATGATTGATAACCGTATCGGGGATTTGAATAAAATCGGCTATTCCCAAATCGAAAAGGGTTCGATTTAAATCCAATTCGTAGAATCCATTTGTTCCTTCTTGAATGGTTGAATCATTTACCAAATTATTTAATGAAAGGGTATCGTTTAAAACAGGTGCGGCCCAATCAGCGTTCCAACTCGTTTTCTCTTTACGACATGAAATCAAAACAAATGAGAAGAAAAATGCTATGGTGTAATAGTATTTCATCGCTAGTTTAACGTTTATTTCAGCATTATAGTTGGATTTAAGCACGCTCTAAAATAACTGCATAACCTTGACCTACACCTATGCACATGGTAACCAAGGCATATCTCTTGTTTTGTTTGTGCAATTCGATTGCGGCTGAGTGTAAAATTCTAGCTCCAGACATTCCGAGCGGGTGACCTAAGGCAATTGCACCTCCATTAGGATTAATTCTTGAATCGTCATCTGACAATCCTAGTTTTCTTGTGCATGCCAAAACCTGTGCTGCAAATGCTTCATTCAATTCTAAAATATCCATTTGATCTAAAGTCAATCCTGATCGTTCCAATACTTTTTGAGAAGCGTACACTGGTCCGATACCCATTATTCTTGGCTCAACACCAGCAATTGCACCGCCAACTACTCGAGCTAAAGGTTTGAGATCATTTTGTACAACTGCTGATTCGGAAGCAATTAAAAGAGCTGCTGCACCATCGTTCAAACCAGAAGCATTGCCAGCCGTTACTGTTCCATCCTTTATAAAAGCTGGCCGTAAAGCTGATAATGAAACCATATTGGTTTCCGGTCTAGCAAACTCATCTTTTACAAATATTATAGGATCCTTCTTTTTTTGAGGAATAGTAACAGGAATTATTTCGTCATGAAATCGATTGTTTTCTGAGGCTTTCAAAGCTTTCTGTTGCGACCATAATGCAAAACGATCTTGTGAATCCCTATCAATCCCAAACATTTCTGCCAGGTTTTCAGCAGTGTTTCCCATACTTTCTACACCATAAGTAGCTTCCATTAATGGATTGATGAATCGCCATCCAAAAGAGGAGTCAAACATTTGAGCGTCACGTCCAAATGCAGAAGATGTTTTGGAAATCACCCAAGGTCCGCGTGTCATATGCTCTACTCCACCAGCAATGTATATTTCACCTGCACCATCTTTTATCGCACGAACAGCATTCATGGTTGCTGCCATTCCGGAAGCACACAAACGATTCACTGTTTCGCCACCAAGTTCAATCGGCAATCCGGCGAGTAATGAAGCCATTCTGGCTACATTTCGATTGTCCTCACCAGCTTGATTGGCGCATCCTAGGATCACATCTTCAATTAATTTTGGATCGAGATCTTTGTTTTTATCCATCAATCCTTTTAAAACCAATGCAGCCAAATCATCGGCACGAACACCAGATAAGGTGCCACCGAAACTACCAATTGGTGTGCGCACACCGTCAACTATGAATACGTCTTTTGACATCCCGAAAATTTATTAGCCTAAATTAATATTAATTGCTAAAACAGGGATGCATTTAATAATATCAATGCTAATAAGCCAGAGGTTAGGTAAGTTAGACTTTATATTATAAAGGGAATTCTCTTTGCTTGATTGAAAATGCAAATGTTATTAACTTAAAGAATAAAAGATATTGGATTAAATTTGAGAACTAAAGTTATTCAAATCAATCTTTTTCTGCTTAAGCTGATTTAAAAGATTGGTAAGAGATATTGGTACATTAGATACCCCCTCAATTTGTCCAGTTTTAATATCATTAATTATTGCTTCAACTTCTGAAATACTATCTTCAATTGACTCCATTAATAACTTATAAGTTCTTTTTGAAATATCAGTTTCTATGTAAACTTTATATGAATACAATTGTGAAGGATTTTTTGAAAAAATTTGATCTAAGGTAGCGTTTGAAAATTTCTCTTGAACGATTATCTCAGACTTTTTCTTCGCAATTTTTAAAATTTCATCCTCCCCCAAAGCAACCTTTTTCTCAGAAGAATTCAATTTTTCATTTGTTTCAGGATTTTTATTAATTCTTGAAATAGAATCATTTTTAACATGACTAACTGATTCTTTTTCACTCTTAGAATTTTGTTGTTTTTCATCAGCCCCACAAGAAATTATGCCGATGACAACTAAAAATGTTAGGGCAAAATTAAAGATAGCAGTATACTTTATCATAATCTAGATTTAAATAGACATTGTTTTCAAATAAAGGAAAAGTTCGATTTTGATTCTAAAATTAATTAATAATATAGAATTATTCCAAACAAAATAAAACCAGATTCATTGAAAACACATGCCATATTTTTTAAACTACGCTTCTCTTGTCTATTTTAGCTTAATTACGAGAAAATGCAAACTTCCTTAAGAAAAATAACCTTCCTCGGCGGTACTGAAACCGTAACGGGATCAAAAATTCTAATTGACGCAATAGACAAACGAATATTAATAGATTGTGGGCTTTTCCAAGGTTTAAAAGAACTTAGAAAACTAAATTGGGCTAAATTCTCTGTTCCACCTGAATCTATTAATGAAGTTATCCTCACTCATGCACATTTAGACCACACTGGTTATCTTCCTTTACTCGTTAAAAATGGGTTCAAAGGACCGGTGCATTGCACATTGCCAACTCGAGACTTGACAGAAATCATACTTTTCGATAGTGCCAAAATACAAGAGGAAGATGCAAGTAGGGCTGAAAAGTACCATTACTCAAAACACGAACATCCTCAGCCTTTGTATACCATTCAAGATGTTGTGGAAACTTTGCCACTGCTTGTTTCTCATGAATTGCACGAATGGGTTTTACTTTCAAAAGATCTGAGTTTTCAATTTCAAAACAATGGTCATATATTAGGTTCTGCTTTTGTTGAGTTAATGATAAATGGGAAAACAATTGTTTTTTCTGGTGATATCGGTAAACAGCACCCCATGTTAATGTACCCGCCAAAGAAAATCAAAAACGCTGATTATTTAGTTTTAGAATCGACTTATGGCGAGCGTTTGCACGAAGAAGAACCTGTAAAAAACTTACTTTTAAATATCATTGAAGAAACGCTTGATCGAAAAGGAATTTTAATGATCCCTTCCTTTGCAGTAGAGCGCGCACAAGAGATTATTTATCTACTCTATCAATTGGAAAAAGAGCAAAAACTCCCCAAAATTCCAATTTATTTAGATTCACCAATGGGTGTGAAAACCACTTCAGTATACGACAGTTTTAGAGATTGGCAAAACATTTCACGACATGATGCCGAAAACATGTATGACCAAGTTCATTTCATTACCAATTTTGAACAATCTAAAGCAATTGTACAAAACAAAGAACCCAAAATAATCATTGCTGGAAGCGGAATGATGGAGGGTGGTCGCATATTGCATTATCTTAACAATCATATTGAAAATGAACGAAATACACTTTTGTTCGTAGGTTTTCAATGCCAAGGCACAAGAGGAAGATCCATTTTAGAAGGAAGTGATTCCATCAAATTTTTTGGAGAATACCGAAAAGTAAAATGTCAAATTAGAAGTATTACTTCATTATCAGCACACGGGGATCAAGAGGACATTTTAAAATGGTTACGAAATTTTGAAAAACCACCAAAAACCACATTTATTAATCACGGAGAACCGCATCAATCGGATGCACTTCGAGCAAAAATTGAGCATGAATTAGGATGGAACGTAAAGGTTGCAAAAATGAATGTGCCTTACGAACTTTCTTAATACATTTGCTTCATGGAACAATTTGCTAAACTACATGCTGATGATGTAGCTTTTTTCAACAATTTATTGGATGATCGTTCTTTTACAAATGAAGATATAATAGTTGAATACGGACATGATGAAACTGAGGATTTACAATTCTATCCAGGAATTGTCTTGAAACCCAATACGGTTGAAGAGGTATCTCAAATCATGAAATATTGTAATGAAAGAAGAATTCCTGTAACTCCGTCCGGAGCAAGAACTGGTCTAAGTGGCGGTGCTTTACCAATTTTTGGTGGCGTTGCTTTATCAATGGAGAAATTCAATCGTATTCTACAGATTGACGAAAAAAATCATCAGGTTACAACTGAACCCGGTGTAATTACAGAAGTTTTACAAAATACTGTGCGAGAAAAAGGCTTGTTTTATCCTCCGGATCCAGCAAGTAAAGGAAGCTGTTTCATTGGTGGTAATATTTCAGAAAATTCTGGTGGACCGAAAGCGGTAAAATATGGTGTAACGAAGGATTATGTTTTGAATTTGGAGGTTGTTTTGGCCGATGGAAACATTATTTGGACTGGCGCAAATGTTTTGAAAAATGCAACAGGATATAATTTAACGCAGCTGATTGTTGGTTCAGAAGGCACTTTGGGAATTGTTACTAAAATTGTTTTAAAATTAATCCCCCATCCTACTCAAACCCTATTGATGTTGGTTCCTTTTTTTGATGCAGCTCAAGCATGTGAAGCTGTTGCAGCTATCTTTCAAGCTGGAATTACACCAAGCGGATTGGAATTTATGGAAAGAGATGCTTTGACATGGACTCAAAATTTCACTCAAGACTATACTATTGAAGTCAAACAAAACCATCAGGCACATTTACTTATTGAGGTTGATGGTTTCGATGCTGACCAACTCATGCAGGATTGTGAACGTACTATGATGGTTTTGGAGCGATTTGAAACTGATGAAATTTTATTTGCAGAAAGTGAAGCCCAAAAAAATAGTCTTTGGTCGTTACGAAGAAAAGTAGGCGAAGCAGTAAAGTCACAATCCATATATAAGGAGGAAGACACTGTCGTTCCCCGTTATGAATTGCCAAAATTACTACATGCGGTAAAGACAATTTGTAAAAAATATGGATTACATTCGGTATGTTACGGTCATGCAGGAGATGGAAATCTACACGTTAACATTATAAAAGGAGATCTTTCTGACGACGTTTGGCAAAATGATTTACCTGTAGCCATAAGAGAATTATTCAGTGAGGTTGTGAGACTTGGAGGAACTATTTCTGGTGAGCATGGTATTGGATTGGTTCAAAAAAGTTATATGGATGTAGCTTTTTCAGATGTTGCATTAAACCTCATGAGAGAAATTAAAAAAGTATTTGACCCCAATAGAATATTAAATCCAGGAAAAATATTTGATTAATTGTTGAGAAAATCCATATCTCCGGATTTCATTCTCTTGTATGATCTAGCCAAATAAGCGAGTACCATGCGCATAGTGTCAAATGCTTCTTCCGTTTCTGAACTGATTTCCTTTTTTTGAAGCCTGAGCAAAAGCTTCATGTACATTGCATGAAATAGAATCTCGATATTGTTTTTTTCTTTGAGATTCGACTTTTGTTTGAATTCTTCAAGATAAGTATTTGCCCTTTCAAAAGTTGAACGGTATTTATCATCATTTGCTAAATTGAGCAATGTGTTATGCAAATAGGAAAGTTCTACAAGAATTTCTTTCACTTCATCAATATGGCCATGCTTATCCAAGCCACGTTGCTTCATTTGGGATATTATGCCCGTATACCATTTCCTGTATTCCGAAAGAAACGAGTCATCTGGAAGCTGAGGTTTAACAAATTCAGAAATTATGCTGTCCAAATCAAAATTGTAAGCTCTGATTACATCTTCAATTTGGAAAATATAGAGTATATATTCTGCAATATTTTCCTCTTTTTTTTGACGAGCTATTAACATTTTATCTATTTGGAATCTTTTTCAATTTCCTTTTGATGTTTGTTGAGATATGCTGTAAACTCTTTAGTTACATCCATTGAAGGATTAATAAAATTGATCTGTCCACCAGGACCTTGAATCAAAAGGATATCTATTTTATTATCTTCACAAAACTTTTTTCCCCAAGTTTCAATCTTTTTAGAAATAGTTTCCAATTTTTTAATGGTTTCCTCCTCCAACTTTGCACCTTGCGTTTGTTGATATTGCATCAACTCAGCTTCCATCGTTTGCGCCTGTTGTTGGATTTTAACTTGCTCATTTTCAGACAGCAACCCACCTTGCAACTTTTGATTATTTCTGGTTATAAATGCCTCGTAATCCTTTGTTTTCTTTTCAATTTCCTTTTGAAAAGATTGTTGCTTAGACGTAACAATCGCTTCTTCTTGTTTGAAATACTCAAAATACTTTTTAATGCTATCGCTATGATAATAAGCTATTTTTAAACCTTGCATGTCACGAACAACAACCTTTGGTGTTGTATTTTCTATTTTTTCCTCTACCTCTTTTTCACCACATGATACAAGAATTCCGGAGAGTAAGCCTAAGTATAATAATTTTCTCATTGGTTATTTTTTATAGAATCAAAAGCCTTTTCCCAATCTCTTCGCATTGTTAAAAAGCGTTTCAAACAATTTTGAAGGAACTCTTCAGACAACATATTATCAATTGCATTGGCATCTTCAATATCGAGCTCGTTAATCTTATATGATTGCTCATATTGTCCTAATTCAATCTTCAAAATGTATTTACTATTATACTGGTGAAGTTGAATTTTATATCTTTCGTGCGGTATTTCTTTGACTATTCTCATAATTCAAAAATAGCTAAAAATTGAGAAAAATCAAGAACTATGAAAATCAAATAGCTATTGCTATATCGTTGTCTAAATATTCTTTGAATTCAAAAGGGACCTTTACCATGTAGGCATAATCTTGACCTACTTCGAACATGTCTTCATCAGATTGACGGTAATACCATTGAACTTTAACATCCATACCTGATTCTGTAAGTTCATTCAATTTGTAGAGTAAAAAAAGGATTCTTTTCGATGAAGAGATATTAAAATATTCTAAATCAATTTTAATGATCGTAGGTCTTTTAGGCATCATGAGATAGGATTCAAACCAATTCAAAATAGGCAACCAAAAATCATCAGGTTGATCCGGAATGGACCT
The DNA here is from genome assembly GCA_947475275.1 of Flavobacteriales bacterium. Classification (GTDB taxonomy): domain Bacteria; phylum Bacteroidota; class Bacteroidia; order Flavobacteriales_D; family Crocinitomicaceae; genus M0103. The sequence goes on from CANJNE010000006.1 coordinate 47,022, forward strand.
ACCTTTAATCTCCATAACACCCGTTCCATAACAGAAATGAATCAAGGGTGTTTGTGCCGTTGGTTGAATTAACAAATCATTCATAATGCAACATCAATCAAGTGCAATTTGCAATTTATTTTACTGGTTCTTCAAATTTTTCTACAAATCGAAAATTATCAATGACCAATAACAATTTTTAGAATGCCAAAATACATATTTTTTGAATAAAACATAACTTTCATTGATTAAATATCCGTTTTCAACAAACATTTATGATTAATTTGAGTGAGAAATTATTGAAATTTTAGAATTATTGCCTGTACAATTGTCAATTAAGAGATTTTTATTGCAATTGGTTTATAACCAAATTATTGTCAATATTTTTATGAAATTTGAAAGATATGAAATACCAAATAGAGGCTATTCGCTTGATTAAAGGTGATGAAAATCAACTTTTTGGCGCTATATATTCGGGTATAGACTGTGTCAATAATCAAAAGATTATAATTAAAAAAGTTGCTCAATCAAATTTGAAAGGAATTGAAGCATTGCATCGTGAGTTTACTTTTAAATTCAATTATGCGGCGTTTCCAGAGTATTTAGATCTGATTGAAAATGATGATGAACTAATTCTTATTTCAAAATTTAAAGATGGCGAAAGGCTTGATGTTTTTTGGAAGCAAATTAGAAGGAAGGATCAAATTTCAACTTTAAAGCAAATAATCTCTGCATTAAAGCCTCTAATGGAGGAGATTGAAAAACAAAAAATTGCACATTGCGATATTAAACCATCTAATATACTAGTTTACAAAAATGATGATAATTTACAGTTAACATTAATCGATTTCGGTATGGCAATTCCATTTTATTTCGAAGGAGAAAGAAAACTCAGATTCCCTTTAGGGTATGCTGCCCCTGAATTGATTCTTAATCATTTAGATTTGGTTAACCAGAAAACTGATGTTTTTGCCATTGGAACGATGATTTGGAAGCTTTTTGCAGATAAAATGCCTTTAAGTCATCGCAACCCAAGTATCTACACAAATTTGCAATTGAACCTACCTTTGCCTGAAGATGATAACATCTCAAAAAAACTTTTAAATATACTAAACGAAGCAACAAAGAAGCATAATTTTCGCATACCTCCAAACCTCATGCGACACGAAGATGTTAAAGGAAATCTACAAAATGCCATTTACGAAAGGTACTCCTTCGAAAGGCTACACAATGAAATATTGGATGTTTCGGAAAAGAAATTATGGTTTTTCTAGTATAAATCCTTACGGAACCCTAACGAAAAATTAAAAATCAATGGGGAATACAATGTATTAACAACACCTTGAGCAGTCGCATTACTAGCAGTAGATAAGATCATGTATGCCGCACTCATATCAAAATAAAATGTTCCAACAGCAGAGGCTGTGTACTTCAATCCACCACCTACTCCAACTGCCAAATTAAAAATCGACCCTTTTGGAAATTCGGTTGAAGGTAAAGGGTATTGCACTTGACTCACAGGTCCATAATCATAATTTCTTTTCACTGTATTAAAAACCAACATCATGTTACCACCACCATAAGCACCGAAACCAGCATCATATCCATTACCAACATAATATCTATTTCCTCCCTCGAGAACAAAATAATCCATTGAATTTTGATAGGAAATTATCTTGCCTGGTAAAGACGGATCTGTCTCGCTGAATAAATACAATTGGTTAATCGGTTTATCAATTTGTTTTAAATAATATGTAGCTCGACCATAAAAGGACATTTGATCATCTCTCGGAATTTCGCCTCCAAAATGAAAACCAAAGAAAGGTGTCGGCGTTGTAAAACTCTTTAAGGTACTAATTCCAGCGCTTAAACCAAATTGAGCTATCGCTGCTTTTACACCGAATAACATAACAATTAAAAAAACAAACTTCTTCATATCACATTCCATTTTGGAGACACTTTCAATATTTGATCGTATGCTTCGCACTTTTCATCATGTGCACCTTTCAAGTAACCAGTACTCATTAAAAATTCCCTAACTATTTCACCTCCAACAAAAGTAAAGCTCTTTTTGAAAAGTTTAACCCATTCTTCGATAGTTTTTGGATGGTTTTCATCCAACCAATTTTTAAATGAACCGAAATCTTGCTGAATTTGAATAATTACCTTCGCGTTATTAATAACAGCATTTATTTTCAATTTGTTCCGTACAATGCCACTATTATTCATCAGTTCATCAAATTTCAAATTATCAAATTGCGCAATTTCATTAATTCTAAAATCATTAAAGGCACTGCGAAAATTTTCTTCTTTCTTTAGAATTGTTTCCCATGACAGCCCAGCTTGATTGATTTCAAGTATTAACCTACCGAATAATTCATTATCATCATGAATTGGAAAACCGTAATGTTCATCATGGTACCTTTTGTGTAGATTTTCATCGTCAAGATTTTTACAAAAATTGCAATAAGACATTCAAAAATTTATTGCTTGAAAATAAGGAAATTATTCAATAAGAAGTCAATTTCATTTGTCAATATCCATTTAACTGACTAAGTTTGATAAAGCTAAAACTTATATAAAATGCTGTATTATTCTCAAAAGATGAAGCTACTTTTCTTTACGCTTATTTTAATTTCTTTTAATGCTCAAAGTCAAATCACTTGGGTTAAAGACAATTACTACAAAAAGGGGAATTTCTTTATTTATTGGGGATGGAATCGTGCGGCATACTCTTTATCTGATATTCATTTTAAAGGTAATGATTACAATTTCACACTTCACGATGTAATAGCTAAAGATCGACAGTCTCCATTTGAAGCAAGGCTTTATTTGAACCCTGCTAACATGACGATACCCCAATATAATTTTAGAATTGGCTATTTCATTGGAGACCATTACCAATTGTCTTTTGGAGCTGATCATATGAAATACGTTATGCAAAATGATCAGACAGTTAAAATCGATGGCTCTATTTCCAATTCTGGAACAACATACGATGGAAATTATTTGAACGAAGATATTGTGCTCGCAAAAGATTTTCTGCTTTTCGAACATACCGATGGTTTGAATTATGAAAATGTCGAACTCAGAAGATTTGACGTGCTCTTCGGACGTAAACAATTTCAATTTGCAATCAATGAAGGATTTGGACTAGGCGTGCTCGTGCCAAGAACAAATACTACCCTTCTCAACAATAAAAGGTACGATGAATTTCATCTTGCAGGTTATGGTTTTAGCACTGTTTTAGCCGCTAACCTAACTTTCTTTAAATATTTCTTTATCCAATCAGAATGGCGTGGGGGTTTTATACACATGCCGGATATCAGAACAACCATGAACAAAGCTGATCGTGCAAGTCAAGCTTTTTGGTTTTCTCAATACAATGTTGTTTTTGGTTGTAATTTTAGAATTAATAAAAAAGTAGATTAACATGGCAATATTCGAGTTCAATGGATTTAAACCTGTAATTAAAGCTTCGAGTTTTATTCATCCGAATGCCATTGTTACGGGCAATGTTATTATCGGGGAAAACGTTTATGTTGGTCCAGGAGCGGCAATAAGAGGTGATTGGGGGAAAATTATCATTGAAGATGGCTGTAATGTTCAAGAAAATTGTACTATTCATATGTTTCCCGGCACAACAGTTTGGTTGAAAAAAGGGGCTCATATTGGACATGGAGCTGTAATACATGGTGGGACGATTGGCGAAAATTGTTTGATTGGGATGAATAGTGTTATCATGGATGACGCAGATATTGAAGAAGAATCGATTATTGGCGCATTGTGTTTTGTACCAGGCGGGATGAAAATTCCTCGAAGAAGTCTTGTTGTAGGCAACCCTGCAAAAATAATCAAGGAAGTTTCTGATGAAATGATTGCATGGAAAACAAAAGGAACCGAATTGTATCAGGCCTTACCTAAGGATTGTTATGAAACTTTAAAACCTTGTGAACCTTTGTTAGAAGTTGAACCCAACCGACCTACTCAAGACAATTTATACAGTACTTGGAAAAAATCTACCAATTAACTATTCCTTTATAAATGGTAACGTGATTGGATACGAATTCTCAATAGTCAAAAAATAAGTTAGATCGGTTCTCCAATGAGAAATTCTCAAGCTTGTTCTAGAGGAAGTAATGGTTGAAGATTCAATCAATTCTCCTTTTGAATTAAATATTGAAAACGTTTTTCCAACATATGCTTCTGGACAATTAATTACAACCTCATCTTCAGCAGGATTGGGGTAAATTAGAATATCATTTATTTTTTTTTCATTCAATCCTAAGCCATCAATATAGTTTGCCAAATATGGTGCTAAATCAAAACGATGCAGTTTTTGATCAGTTGTTAGAATAGACTGTTGAAATTTCTCGTTACTCATAAAGAATGACAAACCATCGGTTGTTGTAATTCCTTCAATTTGATGAAAAAGTAAATTAATTCCCAAACGACGTTTGTTCCCACTAAAGAAATCATTGCCATCGAAATCGTAAAGTAAATAAGCAAATGGTTGCAAGGTTTCTGTATAACCACAAAGAGTAACTAATTCAGGATTTTGATGATATACTGCCCCAGTTATCAATCCTTGAACATTGAATTGAGAAATAAAATTAGCGGTGTATGTTCCTGGTGATTTTGGAATTACAAACAATCTTGATTGATTAGCAACCCATTCTTTGGTAAACAAATAAATGCTATCTCCTTTAACGATGAACGCTTCACAATCGTAATCTGTATTATTCGCTCCAGTTCCGGAAAAATCAGTTTGCGTCGCATAGGAAAATAGAATCGTATCCACTTCAGGATTACCGGTGATGACACTATTTTTAGCGATGCGATAAAATTTCAAATCAATCCGGTTGCCATTACCGTTATTACCAACATCACCAAGGTAAATGTAAAGGCTATCCTGATCAATATCCTCCCAATCATAGTTGCTTAATTGACCAAGATTGAAACCTGTTAAAGTGGCTGGATTTGAAAGCGTATCAATACTGTATAAATTAATATCGGTATTATCATTATGTGTCCATAAAGAGCCTTCCCAATACAACAATCCAGAAGTTTCAACAGCAGTTGAAGGTAAATCCCAAGATACAATTGGATTTAAATTGGTATTCGGGTATAAACAAGTTCCATCATTTTGATTCGCATTCGCATTAAAATTTGTTGCTAATGGATCAGTACAGCCTAAAATTTGGGCCTTCAAATTCAATCCTGCAACAACAAAAATTATGAGAACAACAAACTTCACTTTTGGCTTTCTATTCCTCAGCTTTGATGTAATTCATTTCCACACGTCGATTTTTCGCTTGACCTGCCAGTGTTTCATTACTTGCAATTGGTTTTGCTTCTCCAAAATATGATGTATCAATTCGGTCAGCTGAAACACCATTTGCAACCAAGAATTCTTTAACCGCATTCACCCTATTTTTGGATAACCAAAGGTTGTATGCTTCAGTACCATTGCTATCCGTATGTCCCTCCAATGAAATTCTTAAATCTGGTCGCAATAAGAGCATATTTACCAATGCTTCTAAATCCGGATGAGATTTTTTCAGGATGATGGATTTATCAAAGACGAACTCTAAATTTTTAGAAGCCAAATCAAGCACGCGTTGCGCTTCTTCATCAGAAGTTGAATCAATTTCTGGTTGCACATAGATTGTGTCAACTCGTTCTACAATTAATGTATCAATCTGTTTCTCAATTACAACAATTGTATCAGTCTTAGGTTGCATCATTCGCTGCGCGAACAAAGTATCTTCCTCTTTTTTACGACAAAACTTCAATCCTAAAATCAACTCGTGTGAACCAGAAGAATATTTAGCGATATTTTGCATCGGTACCTCGTAACTGTATCCTACAAAGAAAAAATCTTTGATATTTAACCCTAACCTTCCAACTAGTCCAACTTTTGTTCGGTAACCAAGACCACCAAAAATCATATTCTTATAAATGACATCTGCGTTAAAGTCAAGCTGTGAATTGTTAGCAATTCCTTTGTACATGACTGAAGGCTTGATTCCAAAGTTATTATTGATATCAAAACGATATCCCATAAATCCGAGCATGTGTCTTTTAAGTCCATATCCATCCAAACCAGAATAACCAAAATTGGAATAAGTTTGAAGCACTTGCTTGGAAGCAAATGATAACTCAAAACCTTTAAATTGGTACAACAGGCCCAATTCAGTATTTATTGATGACGCGCTCTGACTACCGCCATTTATGATATTATCCAAATTATCAAAAGCGATTGCTCCTTCTGGATTTACCCTAAATTGATAATATCCAGCTGTAAGCCCTAATCGAATATTGTGTTGTCTTGCAAACGTCAATCCATAAGAAACAGAACCTGAAGCAGCGATTTGCTGCAACATTCCTAATTTATCGATTAAAACACTTCCTCCAATTCCTAAGGATTTTCCTATTCTCGAGTTAACACTTAAAAAGCTAGTGACAGGAGCTCCATCCAATTTTACCCATTGGTTTAAATGAGAAAAATATAATTCCGTACAACCTTGTTCTCCAGCATAGGCCGGATTGATAGAAAAACGATTGTAGCCATATAAATTAGATTGTGGCGTTTGCTGGGAAAAAGCTATTGATCCAAAAATAAGAACAGCTTCAATAAAAAGTATAAATTTCATTTTCTTCATGGCCTACTTATTTCTTAAATCTGAATAAATTAACAGTTCCCTTGTATTCATTGCCTTCGCATAGAATAGAGTAGTAATAAACACCATCTGGAAGCGGCTCACCATCTTTAGTACCTGCCCATTCATTCTGATAATCAGTTGTTTCGAATACCGGTTGTCCCCAACGATTGTAAATGGTCACTGCACATCCAGAAATTTGCGTGTAATCAGAAATCTTCCAAGTATCATTTTGACCATCATCATTAGGAGTTACTATATTACTGATCTCAAATGGACCTTGACAATCCACAAATCCTACTTCAAATGTCACAATCGAATCACAACCAAGAGGATCAGAGAATACTTCAGTGTAAATTCCGCTTTCTGTTATAGTTTGTGTTCCAAAAGTTAAGGTTTCACCAATACAAAGCGAAGTATCTGCATTAAACGTAACAGGATCGTCTACAAACAAATAAAGCGTTGCCAAAGAATCACATCCTTGTGCTGTTACATAACTTTCTGAATAAACTCCTGCTGATGTCAAATCTTGAGCACCGAATGTGTAGGACTGACCTTCACAAATTGTTACACTGAAATCACTATCCAAAATTGGATTTACTGTCAGATAAAGATATCTAATTGAATCACATCC
>CANJNE010000007.1 GCA_947475275.1 Flavobacteriales bacterium
CCGAATGGTTTGATGCAGAACTGTTTCGATTTTTCTCATTTACATGAGCTTTAAAAGTTGCAGAAACATCGAATGGTAACTTTTCACTCAGATGAATGATGAGGTTGTTTTCCTTTTTTGTATCAAAAATATGTATTTGTTCGCCATTTACTTCAATTATCCCATTGTCTCCAATTTGACCACCACCCTCAGGATAGAAAGGTGTTTGATTGAATACCAATTGAAAGAATGATTTTTGTTTCTGACTGACTTTTCGATATTTCAAGAGCTTGATTTCTGCAAATAAATGGTCATAACCTATAAATTCAACGTTCGAATCAGATCCAACTTGAACCCAATCATCTGTTTCAATAGCGGTGGCTGCCCTAGAGCGATCTTTTTGTTTTTGAAGTTCGGCATTGAATGCGTCTTCATCAATCGCTAAATCATTTTCTCTTGCAATTAATGAAGTCAAGTCAACAGGAAATCCATAGGTGTCAAAAAGCTCAAAAATTGCAATCCCATCGATAATATCCTTGTTTTCTTTTTTTGTAGTTTGAATGATTCCATCAATTCGTTTTAGTCCTTGCTCTAAAGTTCTAAAGAAGCTAATTTCCTCTTCACGAATGACTTGCTGAATGAGCTCGCGTTGATGCATGAGCTCTGAAAAAGAATCACCCATTATTTCCCCGAGTACTACAGATAAATCACATAAAAAGGGTTCTTTCAATCCCAAAGTTTGGTATCCGTAGCGAACGGCACGTCTTAAAATTCTTCTGATGACATATCCAGCTCCAGTATTGGATGGAAGCTGACCGTCAGCAATGGAAAACGAAATAGCACGCACATGATCCGCAATAACGCGCAAAGCGATATCAGTTTCTTCTTTAACGCCATATTTAAAACCAGAAACTTTTTCCATATACTGGATTAAAGTCTGAAATAAATCTGTATCATAATTCGAAGTTTTACACTGTAAAGCCATTGCCAGTCGCTCCAATCCCATTCCGGTATCGACATGCGTCTCAGGCAATGGTTCTAACGATCCATCTGCTTTTCGATTGAATTGCATGAATACGTTATTCCAAATCTCTACAACTTGCGGATGGTCGTTATTAACAAGCGTTTTTCCTGGTATTAATTGTCTTTCGGATTTACTTCTCAAGTCTACATGGATTTCAGTACATGGCCCACACGGACCTGTATCTCCCATTTCCCAAAAATTATCTTTTTTCGAAGCAAGAATAATGCGGTCTTCTGCAATGAATTTTTTCCAAATATCAAAACTCTCTTGATCTTTTGGAACATTGTCTTTAACATCACCCTCAAACACCGTAACATATAACTTATCTTTTGGTATTTTGTATACTTCAGTTAATAATTCCCATGCCCAAGATATTGCATCTGCTTTAAAATAATCACCAAAAGACCAATTCCCCAGCATTTCAAACATTGTATGGTGATAGGTATCAACACCAACTTCTTCTAAATCATTATGTTTGCCGGATACGCGTAGGCATTTTTGAGAATTTGCAACGCGACGATTTTTAGGCACAGCATTACCTAGGAAGAAATCCTTGAATTGGTTCATACCCGCGTTGGTGAACATAAGTGTTGGGTCGTTCTTAACTACCATCGGAGCAGATGGAACGATTTCATGAGCTTTTGAGGCAAAAAATTCAAAAAAATGATTCCTGATTTCGGCAACTTTCATATTTCGGTAATTGTTTGGGAAAAATCCTTAAAATTTAAGCAAAGCTAATAATTTCTTTCGTTTTTTGATCGAATACTCATTCAACCAAACTATCCATTTTATGAAACTTTTTCAGACAAAACAAGTATGTTAACATGATTTCTAACAAATACTCATATGAGGTTATCTATAATTTTTGGTGCAATCGGATTAACAGCTTCCGGCTTTATTTTTTTTGTTTTGCCATACTTAAATAATGATTTACCAAAATTAGTAAATCAAAAAAAGGATATTCTTCGAGATACTTTACCAATCGATAACGCTTCAGATTCTACAATTACACTAGTTGCAGTAGGTGATATAATGATGGGTTCGAATTATCCGAGTGAATCATACCTCCCAGCTTCTGATAAGCTTCTTCTTGAACCATTATGGGAGTATTTGCGAGGAGCGGATATCACTTTTGGAAATTTAGAAGGGTCCGTTTTAAACGCTGGTGGAACTGTTAAAAAATGTTCTGATCCATCAAAATGTTATGCTTTTAGGCAACCGGAATATTTTGTAGATCAACTTAAAGATGCGGGTTTTGATATGTTTTCAATCGCAAATAACCACATGGGGGATTTTGGAGATGAAGGTCGTTCCAATACACAAAAAGTACTGCGCGACAAAGACATTCGATATGCTGGATTGACAGCTTGCCCATGGGATACAATAACTGTTAAAGGAGTAAAAATTGGAATGACTGCTTTTGCTCCAAATACCGGATGTCTAAAAATAAAAGATTACACCAAACTTAAAGAAGTAGTTACTGAGTTGAACAATATTTGTGACATTGTTATTGTTTCTTTCCACGGTGGCGCAGAAGGCTCAAGTAAAACTCATGTTACCAAAGCTACTGAAATTTTTTACGGAGAGGATAGGGGTAATGTCTATGAGTTCGCACACACAGCTATTGATGCGGGTGCCGATGTCGTTCTTGGACATGGACCTCATGTTACAAGGGCTATAGATTATTATAAAGGGCGATTCATATCCTATTCGATGGGAAATTTCTGTACCTACGCTCAATTTAACCTAAAAGGAGTTAGCGGCATGGCTCCTCTTTTCAAATTAACTTTGAAAAAGGATGGCTCTTTTGTTAAGGGAGACATAATTTCTACCAAGCAAAATAGCCCAGGTGGACCTTTTCTCGATACTTTATTTGGTGCTTTTGAGCAAATAAAAACTTTAACAAGTACAGATTTCCCATCACTTAAAGTGAAATTCAGTGATGACCATTCTTTTTGGTTTGAGGAATAATACTATTAATTCTTATTTCAAAGCTTGAGACCTTGATAAAGGATAGAAGCCTAAATGATAATTTTCCTTAGTGCTAAAATTATTAAAGACTCATTTTTGGTATTACTCTAAATTGAACCCTTCTGTTTTTGGCTCGACCTTCTGGGGTAGCATTTGAGTCTATAGGCTCATTATATCCCTTGTATTCAATCGTTATTCTAGTTACTGAAATTCCCATTGCAACAAGATAGTTTTTAACGGCTTCAGCCCGTTTTTTCGATAAAATCTGGTTATAAGATGACGGTCCGGTATTGTCCGTATGACCTGTAACAACCAACTCCAAATCTTTATCTTCTTTCATCAGTTCAACGGCAGTATTAATTTTAAGCTTTTGTTCTGCAGAAATTATATAACTATCGAATGCAAAATTGATGTTGTCCAATTGAATAGGCACAACTGTATCAATTTCAACTATGGGAACAGGGATTATTTCTTTTATTGGAACAACTACTGGAATTTCGGTTTTTATGGTGAAACTATAAACATCATCATGTATTCCTTGAGTTCCACGATTTGATGAGAAATAACCAAGACTATCATTGACAGCAAACAAACTCAAATCATCAAAAGTTGAATTAATTGGCGCCTCTAAATGAATATCTTTCCCATCCTTGAACATGAACAAGTCATACCCCCCCAATCCAGATTTATTTGAAGTGTAATATAAGGTTCCTCCGTTGACCATGGGCATAATTTCTGCTGAGTCTGAGTTTACAAGTGCTGGTGTTGGATTACTCCAGTCTTTACCGTTATAATCGCTATAAAAAATGTCATAATTAGTTCCCCCTTTCAAATAATTAGAAGAAAAATACAACCTTTTCGATTGAGAGTCATAAAATGGATGCGTTACATTATAGTTGTCATCATTTAAAGGATATGACAATGGCGATGACCATTTTCCGGTTTCGGAAATACAATAAAAAATTCCTAGCTTCCCGGTTTTGGAAAAAGAGTTATTTGTAAAAAAGAACAAATTTCCATCATCACTTATCGACACTGGTCCATCGTTTAAAGTAGAATTAACAGATGTTAAAGTATTATATTCTTTACTCAAAAGTTTTAATTCGTTTATCTTACAATCACTTACTTCAAAAACATCAGAGAATGGCAATAGGGTAACTTCATCAAAAGGAATTTTTCCAGTTTCATCCTTGAGACCTGTGGAAACTAAAAATGACTTTCCATTCATTATTCGATATCCATAATCATTGCCATCAGTATTAAAACACATCGTGTCTATGGTTACAACTTTCTTTTGCGCAAAGATTATATTACAACTAACTATAGTGGTAAAAAGAAGTAAAAAGTTAAAGAAGTTTCTTTTCATCTCATAGATTAATTAAAGAACCTAGGGCTATCACCAGTTTTTAACTTCTTATTGAACTTCATTCGCAAAGCCAATTCATGAGACTGAATCGAAACAGTCCTCATGCTATTTATCGGATATGAATAAGAATAACCAATTACAAACTTGTCTTTAATATTAATTCCTAACAAGGCTCCAATATTTCCTTTCCATTGGTAGGTCAAACCAACATCTATTAAATTTTTAATCGTAGCAACAACATTCAGATCAATCAAAGCTGGTCCGCCATAACCTACTAAACCAAGAAGAGAAGGTCTAAGATCAAAGTTCTCATTGATGCTAAAGTTAGCACCACCATATGCGATTATACCACCTTTTTTATCAATGAAATTTGTCATGTTCATTCGGTCGAATCGTAAAGATGCAACGCGAGGCATAGAAAGCCCTACGAAAAGTTTTTTGGAATAAGCTAAAAATCCAAAACCAGCATTGTAAGATAAACCAGTTGAAAGATTTTCCATCATGTCAGGGTCATTAGCAGTATAGGTTTCCAATTCTGAAGAAAGAACAGTATGATTTAAAGCAGATATTTTTAACCCTGCTGAAAGCTTCCAGTTTTCAGAAAGTTTCAAATGATATGCTCCCATTAAATCAAAACTTGTTGCATGTACAGGACCGGTTTGATCAGCAATAAAAGCTGCACCAACTCCAAAGTTGTCAAATGCCTTGTAATTCCCTGAAACAGTTGCAGTTTGAGGTGCTCCAGGCATTCCTACCCAATACTGGGTTCCCATAACAGAAACATCCGAATAATCATTTGCTCCTGCTTGAGCTGGATTTAAAACAAGGGCATTGAATCGATATTGTCTGAATGCAGGTAATGTTTGACTAAAACTAGCAGATGTCACGGCAATAATAACCGCAAGTATTATGATTTTTTTATTCTTTAGATTCATAATTCTATTTTTTAAAATATTATTGTTTAACCCTATTGATGTAAACAAATCCTTTGTTTATTTCTCCATCTAGAACAAGAATGTAATAGTAGGTTCCATCAGGTAATTCTTGACCATTATCTGAACGTGTACCATTCCATGTATTGTCATATAAATCATTTTTGTAAACTGATAATCCATATCTATTGAAGACTTCTAATTCTCTTTCATTGAATGAGAAAAGATTATTGATTTCAAACACATCATTGATGTTATTTCCATTAGGTGTGAATGCTTCTGGTATATCTGATAAGATAGGGTCTGCATCGTCATCACATGAGTCATCAATTCCATCATTGTCTGAGTCAATCCCATTTGTTTGAACTGTTACTGATACTGTCGCAATTGTAGTGTTCCCGTTAACATCTATCAGAGAAACAGTAACTGTGTTTAAACCTACATCGCCACAATCAAAATCACTTTGACTTAATGCAGTAGATGCAATACCACAATTATCATTTGAACCTAAATCAATATCTGCAAAAGTTATACTCGATAAACCTGATGAGTTTAAAGTCACTGTGATGTCTTGAAGCAAAGCAACAGGGTTAATCGCATCTGTTACTGTTACAGTTTGAGTAGCTGTAGAAACATTACCACTTGCATCTGTAGCTGTCCAGGTAACTGTTGTAATACCAACTGGGAATTCAATAGGTGCGTCGTTTACTAGGGTTGCGATTGAACAGTTATCTGAAGCGAAAGGATTTCCTAATATAACACCATTTGCTACACAGTTTCCTGTCGTATTCACATTCAATGAAGATGGAGCTATAATAATTGGAAGTTCCGAATCATTAACAGTAACATTTTGAGTAGTTGTAGCTGTATTACCCGATGCATCAGTTACTATCCAAGTAACAACTGTTAAACCTAAAGGATATACCGCTGGAGCGTTGTTGATAACACTCGCCACTGCACAGTTGTCATTAGTAACCGGTGTTCCCAAATTCACATTAATTGCTGAACAACCATTATTTGTAGTTGTGATTATTGCATTAAGGGCCAAAATAGTAGGATTTGTTTGATCTGAAACAGTAACAGTTTGTGTTGCCGTAGCAGTATTCCCTCCAGCATCAGTGGCTGTCCATGTTACGATAGTAGTACCAATAGGATAAGAAGTTGGTGCATTGTTGCTCACTGTTACAGCAGAACAATTGTCTGATGTTACTGGGGTTCCAAGTAAAACTCCCGTGGCCGTACAACCGGCATTAGTTGCAGTTGTTATGGCTGAAGGAGCCACAATTGTTGGTGAAATTTGATCTATAACTGTAACAGTTTGTTGTGCAGTTGTTGAGTTACCGTTTGCATCTGTTACAGTCCAAGTTACAGTGGTACTTCCTGCAGGGAATGTTGATGGTGCGTTGTTTGTCACTGAAATAACCGAACAATTGTCAGAGAATTGAGGCGTTCCTATATTTACATTAATTGCCGAACAACCATTGTTAGGTATTACTGTAACGTTAGCTGGTGCAGTAACTGTTGGTGCAGTTACATCATTTACTGTTACTGATTGCAATGCGGTCGTAGCATTTCCAGATGCATCTGTTGCCGTCCAAGTTATTATAGTTGTGCCTATTGGGTAGGAGGAAGGTGCATTATTAGTAACTGTTACTGCAGAACAATTGTCTGAAGTGACAGGAGAACCTAATGGAATTCCAGTTGCTGCACAACCTAAATCGGTTATTGTTGTAATGTTAGATGGCGCAACAATAGTTGGAGCCGTTTGATCCGTAACAGATACTATTTGTTGAGCTGTTGTAGAATTCCCACTAGCATCTGTAACGGTCCATGTTACCGTAGTATTTCCTGAAGGGAACGTAGCTGGAGCGTTATTAGTAACGGATACAACAGAACAATTGTCCGAATAAACAGGAGCACCTAAGATAACATTTTGAGCATTACATCCTGTTATTGAAGAAACTGTAATGTTTGCTGGTGCAGTAACTATTGGAGCAGTGGCATCATTCACAGTTACAGATTGCAATGCAGTAGTTGAATTTCCAGCTGCATCCGTTGCTGTCCAAGTGATTATTGTTATACCTATTGGATAAGAGGAAGGCGCATTATTAACTAAAGTTACTGCTGAACAATTGTCAGAAGTGACAGGATTACCCAATGCTATCCCTGTTGCTGCACAACCAGAATTGGTTGCGGTTGTAATGTTGGAAGGGGCAACAATTGTAGGAGCAGTTTGATCTAAAACAGTTACCGTCTGTATAACTGATGTAGAATTCCCACTGGCATCTGTTACAGTCCATGTTACCGTCGTATTTCCTGCAGGGTAGGTAGCAGGTGCATTATTGGTAACAGATACAACAGAACAATTGTCCGAATAAACCGGTGAACCTAAGTTAACATTTTGAGCATTACATCCCGTTATTGAAGAAACAGTAATGTTTGAAGGTGCTGTTACTACTGGCGGAATAATATCATTTACCGTAACCGTTTGTGTTGCTATTGAGGCATTTCCTGAGGCATCCGTGGCTGTCCAAGTAACTACAGTAACTCCGATTGGATATGATGATGGAGCATTGTTGCTTATCGTTACAGCAGAGCAGTTGTCAGAAGAAACCGGTGTGCCTAGTGAAATACCTGTTGCAGTGCATCCTAAATTGGTATTTGCATTAACAGCTGTTGGAGGAGTAATTGATGGAGCTACTAAATCTACAACTGTAACTATTTGGGTTGCCGTTGCTGTATTTCCAGCACCATCTGTTACTGTCCAAACTACATTGGTAACACCAATTGGTAATGTTGCAGGTGCATTATTAGTAACTGCACCGATAGTACAATTATCTGAAGCAAAGGCAGAACCAATACCAGAAACACTAACAATGCAATTTGTTCCAGCTGGTATAACAATATTTGCTGGAGCTATTAATGTTGGATTACCTTGATCAATTACTGTTACTGTTTGTGTAGCAGTCGCTGAATTTCCACTAGCATCTGTAACCGTCCATGTTACAGTAGTATTACCAAGTGGGAATACTGAAGGAGCATTGTTTGTTACAGCAGCAACCGCACAATTGTCAGTAGTTAATGCTGTCCCTAATGCTACATTGAACGCCGTACAACTGCTGTTGGCCACAACGGTAACCGATGCTGGTGCTGATATTGTAGGGTTGGTATTATCCGTAACGGTAACAGTTTGGGTTGCTGTAGAAACATTACCAGCTACATCAGTTACTGTCCAAGTTACAATAGTTGTCCCAATTGGGAATGTTGCAGGTGCATTATTAGTAACAGAAGCAACTGAACAGTTGTCAGAGGTAGTTGGAGTACCCAATAATACTCCTGTTGCTGCACAAGCTGCATTCGCATTCGTATTAACATTTGAAGGAGCTGCAATACTTGGTGCAATTAAATCAGAAACGATTACCGTTTGAACTGCCGTACTTGTGTTTCCGTTACCATCATTGAAGGTCCATGTTATTGAATAGGTACCTTGAGTATTATAAGTTAATGGATCTGAAGTTGTTCCTGTTACGCTTCCTGCACAATTATCAGAACTAATAGGAGCTGTGGCAGTTACTGAGCAAGAAGCTACAATTGCAGCTAATGAAGGCACAATTGGAGCTGTATTATCAGTTACTGTAACTGTAAAAGAACAATTCGCAGTATTTCCAGATGCATCTGTTGCTGTATATGTTACAGTTGTTGTTCCACTATTAAACGTACTGCCCGGTGCATGAGAAGCTACAACGCTAACAGCAGGACAATTGTCGGAAATAATTGGTTCTACCCAATTAACAACAGCACCGCAAATTGTTGAAGATGCTGATAAAGTAATATTGGTAGGACAATTAGTAATTACAGGTAACTCATCGTCAGTTATTGTAATAATGAATGACGTATCAATTGAATTTCCATTTGCATCGGTTAAAGAATAAGTTTGAACAGTAATACCAACTGGGAAAATGTCTCCTGATGTCAAACCAGTACCGTCTGTTTGAGTGATTACCGCTCCACAAGCATCAAAGTAAGTAGGAATTGGATAAGTTACAACCCTACCGCACAATCCATTAACTGCCGATTCTGTAATATCAGATGGTACTGTTGCGAATCCAGGAGCCACATTGTCATTCACTGTGACAACCGCTCCACATGTTGAAACATTACCATTTACATCTGTTACAGTTAAAGTAACATTGTTTACTCCAACATTGAAACAACCGAAACTTGTTTGTGATAGTGCAATAGAAGCAATTCCACAATTATCAAATGAGCCATTGTCAATCTGAGATGGTGTAACAATTGCCACTCCCGAAGGGTCAAGCTGTACAGTTACATTTTGACAAAGTGCAGTTGGTGCAATAATATCTTCAACATTAACAATAGCTGCACAAGTTGAAACATTTGAATGTATATCAGTTACTGTCAAAATAACAGGGTTTGCACCTACTTGCGCACAATTGAATGAAGTCTGAGATAATGCTAATGTTGCTATACCACAATTATCTGTTGAACCATTGTCAATTTGAACTGGTGTGATAGAAATGTTTCCTGTTGCATCAAGCTGAACGGTAATGTTTTGACAAAGTGGGCTTGGATTTTCAATATCAGTAACTGTTACTGTCTGCGTCGCAGTCGCTGAATTTCCAGCTGCGTCAGTAACTGTCCAAGTTATAGTTGTTGAACCTTCTGGGTAAATTGCAGGAGCATTATTTGTTACGCTTGCAACAGTACAATTGTCAGCCGTAATTGGAGAACCAATTAAAACAGCAGAGGCTGAACACAATCCTGGATCTGTGGTAACACTAACATTAGAAGGAGCAGTTATAGTTGGATTTTGATTATCAGTAACTACAACATTTTGTGTTGCTGTTGATATGTTTCCTGAACCATCTGTTACCGTCCAGGTCACTACAGTCGTGCCAACAGGGAATGACGCAGGTGCATCATTGGTAACTGAAGCCACCGAACAGTTATCTGCCGTTACTGGGGTGCCTAATGCAACTCCAGTCGCTACACAAGATCCAGCATCTGCATTTACAGAAACATTGGCAGGTGCTGTGATAGTTGGATTTTGATTATCAAGAACAGTAACAGTTTGTGTTGCTGTAGCCGTATTTCCAGAACCATCTGTTACAGTCCAAGTAACTGTCATAGCACCTAAAGGATAGGTTGCAGGGCCATCATTTACAACAGATGCAACAGTACAATTGTCAGCTGTAATAGCCGAACCAAGAGTTACTCCAGATGCTGTGCATAATCCTGCATCAGCGTTTACAGTCACTGCTGAAGGAGCTGTGATTGTTGGATTTTGTATATCTGTAACATTAACTGTTTGTGTTGCAGTTGCTGTATTTCCAGAAGCATCGGTAACAGTCCAAGTTACTGTTGTTGATCCTAAAGGGAAAATTGCAGGTGCATTGTTCACAACAGATGTTACTGAACAATTGTCAGCTGTAACTGCTGAACCAAGAGCTACACCAGATGCTGTGCATAAGCCTGCATCTGTGTTCACATTAACCGCTGCTGGCGCTGTGATTGTTGGATTTTGATTATCGGTAACAACAACATTTTGAGTTGCTGTAGCCGTATTTCCTGAACCATCTGTTACCGTCCAGGTCACTACTGTCGTACCAATAGGGAAAGACGCAGGAGCATTATTGGTAACTGAAGCCACCGAACAGTTATCGGCTGTAGTTGGGGTTCCTAATGCAACTCCTGTCGCTACACAAGATCCTGCATCTGCATTAACTGAAACGTTTGCAGGCGCTGTGATTGTAGGAGCAATTAAATCTTGAATGGTTACTAGAACGTTGTCTGTTGATGTACAACCGTTTTGAGTAGCAGAAAGTGTGAAAGTAGTTGTTGTAGGAACATTGAACGAAGGATTTAAAACACTGGATGTAAATCCTGCAGGGGTCGAAGTCCAAGCGAAAGGCGGAACAGTATTACCGGATATTACAATATTGTCAATATACCAGTTGTTAATATTCCAAACATCTCCGGAGAATCTAAATCTTATATAAAATAACTGATTATCATATGCAGAAAGGTTCAAACCACTAACTGTTGTTGTTGGGACACTTGCAGTTGGGGTAATAGACCACAATGGATTCCATGTAATATTATCCAATGATACTTCAGCACTTAAAACATAAGAACCTGTAAAATGATCTACATTATGATTAAATGACATCGTCAAACCGGTAAAACCTGTTCCATTAATTGCAGGCGAAAATGCGCTGGCGTCTATTATTGTACCAACTCCTCCTGATGACCATTGGAACATCAACTCAGGAGAAACACCACCAGCAATTGCGCTTGTATTAACTACCCAACGGGTAGGATCATTTGTTAGCCAGTTTACAACACCTCCAAAGTTTTCGGAAAATGCATTTGAAGACATAGGAGCAACTGTTCCTGAAAGATTCACGTTGCCTGGACACAATGTTTGATCTGCACCAGCATTAACAGTAGGATTAGGATTAACAGTAATGGTTGTGGTTGCACAATTCGTACTCCATTGTACACCATTAAAGTTACGTGCATAATATGTTGTTGTGGTGGTTGGGGAAACGGTTATTGAATTTCCTGTTCCAATCTGTCCAGTTGTAGCGCAACTTCCAGTAAACCAATATACAGTACCTGACGCACCATTGGCTGTCAATGTTGTACTTTGGCCGTTACATATAGTTGAAGCACTTACTGTGATCGACGTCACATCAGGTGGAGGAGGTGAAGTACATGTTAAAGCAATATTAAATGCACTATTTAAACTGAATCCATGAACCAAAATATAATAATTTTGACCAACAACAGAAGTCCAAGAGTAAGATGCTGAAGAACTCGCTGTACAAGCCGGTCCAAAGTCATCATTACCACCAACACATGTAAGTGTAGAACAATTGGGTCCTGAAAAAACACTGATTTTACTATCCCATACAGTTGCACAAAGGGATGCGGTCATGATTTGACCATTCCCAGGAACAACGTACCATACGCCAGGCATTGATTGAATAGTTCCACATGTAAGTGCTTCACCTGTTCCTGAATTGGTTCCATTAATAGTCGTTCCTGCTAGTGTGGCTCCACAAGATATGGCTGTTGCATTACAAACCAAATCATTTGGTGGAGGAACAATTGCAGCAGCACATGTTAAGGATAAACTGAAGGCACTTGTTGTAGAGTATCCACTGATATTAATCCAATAGGTAGTGCCTAAAACAGATGGCCAAGAATAAGATGCAGAAAGTCCAGCGCATGCAGGGCCATTATCATCAATACCACCAACGCAAGTTAATGCAGTACAAGTTGCTCCAGAATATACTTGGATTTTACTATCCCAAGCTGTTGCGCACAAAGAGGCTGTTATGGTTTGACCCGTTCCTACAAAACGATACCAAACACCTGCACTACTTTGAGCAGTACCGCATAAGGTGGTTCCTTCATATGTCCCAGTTGATGTAGCATTAACAGTAGTACCTGCCGTGGTAGAACCACATGTTATGGTTGTAGCATTACAAACCAAATCATTTGCAGGTGCAGTAGGTCCTCCACCAATACAACAAACACTTCGGGTTCTGCTTATTGTATTTGAAGTACAAGCAGCCGGTCCTGCAGCGTGGGTATAAAATCTTACTACTCCAGTAATAGTGGATACCCATGTAATTCCTGGTACCCCTCCCACACCAAATGTATATGCAACAGTACCTGTCGCATTGGAAATTGTTACGTAGTCAGTTAAATTTGAACTTCTGAAACGATACGTATTTCCAGCGATAACATTTACATTAGAATATTCACCAGCATAACCAACTGTTGTGATGGTTTGATACGTACAGGTTGCCCCACAAGTTGGTGTAAAGGTTGTTCCAGGCCATAAACCGTAAGTTGCCGTCAAACATTGGCTGTGTGATTTTATACCGGATAATAATGAAAACGACAAAGCAACCAACAGGATACCTTGTCTCATTGTATGTTTTCTTTTCATAAAATATTTAGAAGACATTATTAAAATTTAAAGATTGGTGTGATATTCCTCAAGGAAATTCAAGAGGTTTTGCCCTTCAGTGAATTGATTATTTACAAAAACAAAAGTTGCGCGGTCGTTCAATTTATCTTCAACAGTGCAATCAGCGCAGACTGAATTTAATTTCATTAGGTATTGATTGTAAATGTCACTTCCTAGATTTTTTGTTGTAATTAGAGATCTAATTTCACTGTCCAAAGTGATTATTTTATTTACCATTTGATTTTCTGCACTAGCATTAGTTTCCTGGTAAACACTTTTTTCTTTTTCTGTAACAGCGTTTACTGAGACTTGTCCAATTGGAAATTTTTCAGAATTTTGAGCCGAAACATTGGATCCAAACAAAGTGGTAAGTATTAAGGAAACAATACCTAAACGTGCTGTGTTAAAAATTTCTGGAGAACATTTTTTTTGCGTACAATTCATCATAATATTCAAGTAGTTTTAGTAATATTCTGGTAACTAAAAGTTTATTGTAACTTTTAATAACGAGAACCGTAAAGATAAGGTTGAGAAGTATAACTTGTATACAAAAATTTTCATTCAAAGGTATTTTATATTCAATATAATCCTTTAAATATTCATTCAGTTAGATGTTTTGTTTTTTGTTTAAGAATTAAATAATCTTTTGAATGTATGTTTTTACAAAAATCTCGATACTATTCATTTTATAATTATTAAAGTAATCTTAACTTTTTTTAAGATTTTGAACGTAATGAATTTTCAAGACAAACTTTTCAATTACATTTGCTCAAAATTGAAAAATGGCACTCAACACAAGTAAAGCGTCGCTCGCTGGAGTATTAATAACAATAGGAATTGTCTTCGGTGATATTGGCACATCACCTTTGTATGTTTTTCAAGCGATTACCGAAGGAGGTAAACACATTTCATATGAATGGATTATGGGTGGTTTGTCTTGTGTTATCTGGACTTTAATCCTGCTTGCAACGACAAAATATATTTATTTTGCACTAAATGCTGACAACAAAGGTGAAGGCGGAATATTTGCGCTTTTTGCGTTACTTAAGTCGAAAAGAATTCGTTGGGTAATTATTCCTGCTTTAATTGGTTGTGCTACACTCATGGCTGATGGTTTCATAACCCCTGCGATTTCGATTTCATCAGCTGTTGAGGGGATCAATAATATCAATCCTGATTTTCCTGTTTTACCTGTAGTTGTAGGGATTATTATAGCTTTATTTGCTGTCCAACAATTTGGCACAGCGGCTATAGGTAAAGCATTTGGACCAGTCATGCTTGTTTGGTTTGGTTTCCTTGGATATTTAGGGCTGATTAATATTTCAGAAAACCCAGCTGTACTTGCCGCGTTCAATCCTTATTACGCATACAATTTAGTTGTTAATGTTGACGGTGGATTTTGGGTACTTGGGGCCGTTTTCCTTTGTACAACTGGAGCTGAAGCTTTGTATTCCGATTTGGGTCATTGTGGTAAGCAAAATACGCGAATAAGTTGGGGGTTAATGAGTGTGTTTTTAGTTCTCAATTACCTTGGTCAATCGGCTCTATGTTTATCTCCAGGGTTTAAACTTGAGGCGAAAGAGACTATTTTCTATGCAATGGTGCCTGAGAACATACTTCCATTTGCTATAGGAATTGCAACTGCTGCAACGATTATTGCCTCACAAGCATTGATTACAGGTGTATTTACTTTAATGAATGAAGCCATTAAATTGAATTTGTGGACGAATTTAAAAGTAAAGTATCCTACCGATCACAGAGGTCAGATATATATTCCATTTATCAATTGGTTTTTGATGGCAGGATGTTTACTTGTAATAGCAGTATTTCAAAAATCAACAGCAATGGAGTCTGCATATGGACTGGCAATTACAATAAACATGGTTATGACATCCATATTATTATGTTACCTGTTATTGCTTAAATATCCAAAAATGAAAATATATTATCTGTTAATTTTCGGGGTATTTACTTTTATTGAATTGATATTTTTAATGTCTAACCTAGGAAAGGTAATTCATGGCGGTTGGTTTACACTAATTTTGTCTACTTCATTTTTTGCCATGTTATTTCTATATTTCAAAGCAAGGCAGTTGCGTAAAAATATAACGGCGTACATTCCTATGCAAAAGGTAATCCCTTTGCTTAATGCAGTAAAATCGGACAATCAATTACCTTTCGAAGCTACCAATTTGGTCTACCCGACAAGAAGTAATTCACCAACCAAACTGGATTCTACAGTATTTTACTCTTTGTTTAGAAAAAGACCAAGAAGGGTACAAGTTGTATGGTTTCTTCATATTGATATCATAAGCGATCCATGGGGTGTCCATTATACGGTTAATGAGATCATTGATAAAGGATGTTATTATGTAAACCTGCAGTTGGGCTTTAAAGAAGAACACAGAATTGAATACATGATGAAAAAAATTCATTCCAAAATGGTTGAAAAAGGTGAGCTCTCAGGGGAAAGTGCTTTTGAATCTGTGCGAGGTCAATTTGACCATCCAGATTTTAAATTTATCGTTCTGAACTCCAGAATTTCCATGGATAATTTACTTACACCTTTTCAAGCCATTTGTGTTAAAGCTTATCGTTTTATTAAAGCAACTGGATTGAAACCAGCAGAAGACTTCGGATTGGACAAAACCAATGTAAAGGTAGAATACATACCTATTACCGTTACCAAGCAAGTAGATCAAGAAATGGTTGAGGATTATGAAGACTATTCAAGTAGCAATAAGTCTCACAACTTTAGAAAGTTCAATCCTGGTAATATTCATAATGTGGATGAATAATTAACTTTAATAAATAAGACATACAAAAAGAGGCTACCCCATGGGTAGCCTCTTTCGATTTTATAAACAGTTAATTTACTTTTTATCATTTACCTCTTCGAAGTCAACATCAGTTACTTCATCCGTAGGATTGGCCTCAGCAGCTTGAGCACCACCTTCTGATGAATTTGCAGCGTTGTACATGTCTTGAGAAGCAGCTTGGAAAGCTGTATTCAATCGTTCCATCGCAGCATTAAGATTATCCGTGTTTTTGGCTTCGAATTCTTTTTTCAATTCTGCCAGTGCATCTTCGATAGGTTGTTTTTTATCAGCTGGGATTTTATCGCCGTATTCCTTTAACTGACGTTCTGTTTGGAAAATTGTTGAGTCAGCTTTATTGATTAGGTCAACATCATCACGGCGTTTTTTATCTGCCTCAGCGTTGGCTTCAGCTTCAGCTTTCATTCTTGCGATTTCTTCATCAGAAAGCCCAGAAGATGCCTCAATCTTGATTGATTGTTGTTTACCGGTTCCATTATCTTTTGCAGAAATGTTCATGATACCATTTGCATCAATATCAAATGTTACTTCAATCTGCGGAACACCTCTTTGTGCAGGTGGAATGTCGGTCAATTGGAAACGACCAAGCGTTTTGTTGTCCGCAGCCATTGATCTTTCACCTTGTAAAACGTGAATATCTACCGAAGGTTGATTATCAGATGCTGTTGAAAACACTTCAGATTTTTTAGTAGGTATGGTGGTGTTTGCTTCAATTAATTTCGTCATTACACCTCCCATTGTTTCAATACCAACAGACAATGGAATTACGTCTAAAAGAAGAACATCCTTTACCTCACCAGTTAAAACACCTCCTTGTATTGCAGCACCTACAGCAACAACTTCATCTGGATTAACACCTTTTGAAGGTGCTTTTCCAAAGAAACGTTCGACAGCATCTTGAATAATTGGAATTCGTGTTGAACCCCCAACCAAAATCACTTCATTAATATCGCTAGTTGATAATCCAGCATTTTTCAAAGCTGATCTGCAAGGTGCAATAGTTCTTTCAACGATTTCTGAAATGAGCTGCTCAAATTTTGATCTTTGTAGCGATCTCACTAAGTGCTTTGGAATACCATTTACTGGCATGATGTAAGGCAAATTGATTTCAGTAGAAGTTGTCGAGGACAATTCAATTTTTGCTTTTTCAGCAGCTTCTTTTAAACGTTGCAATGCCATTGGATCTTTACGCAAATCAATTCCTTCGTCGTTTTTAAATTCTTGCGCCAACCATGCGATAATAGCTTCATCAACATCATCACCACCAAGGTGTGTATCACCATCAGTAGCCAATACTTCAAACACCCCATCACCTAATTCCAAAACAGAAACGTCATGTGTTCCACCGCCAAAGTCGAAAACGACAATTTTTTGATCTATACCTTTTTTGTCTAAACCGTATGCAAGTGCTGCAGCTGTTGGTTCGTTGATGATTCGTTTAATTGTTAATCCGGCGATTTCACCTGCTTCTTTTGTAGCTTGTCTTTGTGCATCATTAAAATATGCTGGAACAGTAACAACTGCTTCAGTTACTTCTTGACCTAAATAATCTTCAGCTGTTTTCTTCATTTTTTGAAGAATCATTGCCGATATTTCTTGAGGAGAATAAAGTCTGTCATCAATTTTTACTCGAGGCGTATTGTTATCTCCTTTCACGACTTCATAAGGTACACGATCAGATTCTCTTTTGGTTTCATCAAATGAAGCTCCCATGAATCTTTTGATTGAAGAAATCGTTTTTGTTGGATTTGTGATGGCCTGACGTTTTGCAGGATCACCTACTTTTCGTTCTCCACCTTCTACGAAAGCAACAACAGATGGAGTTGTTCTTTTACCTTCTGAATTAGCAATAACTACTGGCTCATTTCCTTCCATTACAGAGACACAAGAGTTGGTTGTTCCTAAGTCAATTCCAATTATTTTTCCCATATTACTTTTGTTAAAATTCAGTATTACGGCGGGGGAAAGTCAATCATTGTGCCATTGGAAAGTTTTAATAAAGAATGAATTTTTTGTCACTAAAAAACAGAAGTCAAATAAAAAAATAGGACGAATTGTCAGTATTACTGACAGTTATTTCAAGAATTGAATGAATTCAACAAATGACAAAGTAAAAAAAAATCCCGATCGAAGACCAGGATTTTGCGATATAGGGTTGAATACATTTATTTTTTTATGGAATCCACAACAGCTTTGAACGCATCTGGATGGTTCATTGCTAAATCAGCAAGAACTTTACGATTGAGTTCAATTCCACTTTTGTGAACAGCTCCCATGAATTGAGAATAGCTCATTCCATGTGCTCTAGCGCCAGCATTAATTCGGGCAATCCAAAGAGAACGGAAGTTTCTTTTCTTTTGCTTACGACCTTCGTAAGCGTAATTTAAACCTTTTTCGATTGCATTTTTAGCAACTGTCCAAACGTTTTTTCTGCGGCCAAAGTATCCTTTGGCAAGCTTCATCATGTTTTTTCTACGCGCTCTTGAGGCTACGTGATTTACTGATCTTGGCATAATTTTGAGTTTTTTGACGACAAGTGTTCAAAATTTTGAATCTTAGTTACTCGTTGCCGGGTTAAACAATTCATAAACCTGTTGTGTGAATCAGCAAAGCTGATTACTTCATACACAACTGTAATTTCACATTTGACAAATCAGATTCGTGAACCAGACCTGCATGTGTTAAGTTACGCTTGCGTTTCGTCGACTTCTTGGTTAAGATGTGACTTTTGAAAGCGTGTTTTCTTTTAATTTTACCACTTCCAGTTACGGTAAACCGTTTCTTAGCACTGGATTTAGTTTTCATTTTTGGCATCTCTCTTCAATTTTAAAAGTTACCCCTATATCGGTTTTTTTACTTCTTTTTTGGGTTGATCATTATGATCATTCGTTTGCCTTCTAATTTTGGCAACTGCTCAACCGCGCCAATATCGGCAAGTTCTTGAGCGAATTTTAACAATAATATTTCTCCTCTGTCTTTAAAAACAATAGTTCGCCCTCTGAAAAACACATAGGCTTTAACCTTTGAACCTTCTTCTAAGAACTTCCTCGCGTGAGCCAATTTGAATTGAAAATCGTGATCGTCGGTATTAGGACCAAAACGAATTTCTTTCAACACCACCTTACTTTGTTTCGCTTTAAGTTCCTTTTGTTTCTTTTTTTGGTTGTACATGAATTTTCTATAATCCATGATTTTACAAACTGGCGGAACGGCATTTGGAGAAATTTCTACCAAGTCCAGTTCTTGTTCTTCTGCTAATTGAAGAGCGGCTGAAACGGACATTACTTGGGGCTCAGCGCCTTCTACAACCAAACGAATTTCACGTGTAATGATTTTCTCATTTATACGATGTTGATCCGCTTCTTCTCTTTTTACAAAAGGTTTTTTAGTGTTTTTTCTCATTCAATAATTTAAACATTTGTTGACAATTCTTCTTCAATAGTGGCTTCAACCAACTTGATAAACGCTTCAACCTTCATACTACCTTTGTCTCCTGCTCCTCTTTGTCTTACTGAAATCTCATCATTTTCAGCTTCTTTCTCTCCTACAACCAACATGAAAGGTACTTTGTTCAATTCAGCGTCTCTGATTTTCTTCCCTATTTTCTCGTTCCTATCGTCAACGGAACCGCGAATATCGTAATTATTTAGCAATTGTGAAATTTTTTCTGCGTACGCATTGTATTTGTCCGAAATGGGAAGTATCGCAAATTGTTCAACAGCTAGCCAAAGTGGAAAATCTCCCGCGCAATGTTCGAGCAGTACAGCAACGAATCTCTCCATTGATCCAAAAGGCGCACGGTGAATCATTACTGGTCTGTGCTTTTGGTTGTCTGCTCCGGTATATTCCAATTCAAAGCGTTCAGGAAGATTGTAATCTACTTGAATTGTTCCCAATTGCCATTCTCTTCCAAGTGCATCTTGCACCATAAAATCTAATTTTGGCCCATAGAATGCTGCCTCTCCGTAAGCTACAACTGTTGGCAATTCCTTCTCAGCTGCTGCTTCAATGATTGCGCTTTCTGCTTTTTCCCAATTCTCATCTGATCCTATGTATTTCGCTAAATTTTCTGGGTCACGCAGAGAAATTTGAGCCTTGAAATTTTTGAAATCTAAGGTTTTAAGTACATAAAGCACAATGTCAATAACATTTTTAAATTCGTCTTTAACTTGTTCTTGGGTACAAAATATGTGCGCATCATCTTGCGTGAATCCGCGTACTCGTGTTAAACCATGTAATTCACCGGATTGCTCGTAGCGATATACCGTACCAAATTCAGCAAAACGAGCTGGCAATTCTTTGTATGATCTTGGTTTAGCTTTGAAAATCTCACAATGATGCGGACAATTCATTGGTTTTAAATAGAATTCTTCGTCTACATCCGGAGTCCGAATAGGTTGAAACGAATCGGCTCCGTATTTGGCATAATGCCCAGACGTTACATACAATTCCTTATTACCAATATGTGGGGTAATTACTTGATCATAACCAGCTTTTCGTTGTGCCTTTTTAAGAAAATTCTCTAGTCTTTCTCTCAAAGCTGCACCCTTAGGTAGCCACATTGGAAGACCTTGACCAACTTTTTGAGAAAAAGTAAACAATTCAAGTTCTTTACCCAACTTTCTGTGGTCTCTTCTTTTAGCCTCCTCTAGTTTTTCGAGGTATTCAGTTAATTCTGCTTGCTTTGGGAAGGTAATTCCATAAATCCGGGTTAATTGTTTGTTTTTCTCGTCACCTTTCCAATATGCTCCCGCAATCGCTGTAAGTTTAACAGCTTTAATAAATCCAGTATCGGGTATATGTGGGCCACGACATAAATCGGTAAAGTTTCCTTGTGTATAAAATGTGATCGTTCCATCTTCCAAACCTTCTAACAATTCTAATTTATAGGGATCGTTTTTTTCTTTGAAATAGGAAATGGCATCCGATTTTGAGATTTCTTTTCTCTCAAAGGCAAGCTTATCCTTTGCCAAATCCTTCATTTTCTGTTCAATTTTCTCCAAATCTTTTTCCGAAATAGTGTAATCCATGAAGTCTATATCGTAATAAAATCCATTTGCAATAGGAGGACCAATTGCCAATTTGATTCCGGGATAGTGAAACTCCAAAGCTTCTGCCATAAGGTGAGCGGAAGAATGCCACATCGTTGATTTTCCTTCGCCATCGTTCCATGTTAACAATTGCAGTGAACTGTCATTGTTTATTGGACGAAATGCATCAATCACTTCACCATTTACGTTGGCTGCTAGAACGTTTCTAGCCAAACCTTCAGAAATACTTTTTGCAACATCTAAAGCAGTTGAGCCTTTTTCGAATTGTCGAACAGAACCGTCAGGAAGAGTTATATTAATCATCGGCGACATTATTTTGGAAAACAAATATAGTCAAACCATTGATTTCGCAATGAAATCAACCTTTGTAAGATTCAACGAAATGCTTTTTTAATACACAAAAAGCTTCTTTTTTTGTGATAAACTAACCTGCTTAATGCAAAACCTTGATATTACTATTCACAAACGACCATTTGTGTTGCTTTCAATCCTATTGGTTACAGGAGTTTTAATCTCATTTTTTTATGGAGAAATTTCAAGGTTTTTGGTCATATCTGTTTTAATTTCTTCCTTTATTTTATTGATTTCGATTAACAGTTTCCGCACTCCCATACTTGGATTTGTTTTCATTTCAATTTGTTGCATTTGTTTAGGAATTGTTCTTACTTCCAATCGCTTGAATCGGGAAAGCATCAAGTTCTTCGATGATAAATACAGTGAGGACGCCATCCTTGGGATAACTTTGACTGAAGTTCAACCTTCTCAAAAAAAATGGATCAAGGCATTAGGTGAAATTCGATTTATACATATTGGCAAGTCTGATCAAAAAGTCTCAGTGCCTTTGGTTTTGTTTATTGAAAAATCTAAATACATACCAAATCAAGGAGATAAGCTACTTATAAGTACTGCGATTACAGCAATTAAAAACAAAAATAATCCGGGAGAATTTGATGGAGAAAGTTATTGGAAAAGAAAAGGATATCATAAAATAGCATTTGTAAAATCACATGAGGTAAAGCTACTTGAAAAAGGTGAAAGTACTTGGATTTCTGAACTTCCATTGGTATTAAGAAATTATTTTGCATCCATTTTATCATCTTATTTGACTGGAGATGAACTGGCAGTTGCCCAAGCACTTATTCTCGGTGACAAAGGTTTGATAAGTCAAGAGGTTACCATGCAATTCACTAACACAGGTGCGATGCACGTTTTGGCAGTTTCTGGGCTACATATTGGCATAATCATGCAAATACTAATGAAATTTCTTGAATTTTTTTCGAGATATATTTCCAAGAGAAATGCCTTGATAGCTGTTATTATAATAATGTGGGTTTATGCCTTAATTACTGGTTTATCCCCATCTGTCTTACGAGCTGTTTTTATGTTTACTGTTCTTGCAGTATCTCAACTTTCAGGATTCAACTACGATCCATATAACAGTCTGTTTTTTACGGCATTTGTTATTGTTGTAATCGATCCATTGACCATTTTCGACATTGGATTTCAACTTTCTTTTTTGGCAATGCTTGGGATATTTCTGTATTATTCAATTATTAGATCAGGCATCTATTTTAAAAACAAACTGTTTCATCTTGCTTGGGAAGGGAGTGCGATTGGTTTTGCAGCACAAATCATGACAACTCCACTGAGTCTGTATTATTTTCATCAATTTCCAAACTATTTTATACTTTCCAATTTGGGTTTAATGGCCACATCTGGTGCGGTTTTAGGACTTGGGTTAGCATTGTTTGCATTTAGTTGGATTCCTTGGATCAATTTATTCATCTCTTTTTTACTCTTTTTAAGTTTGTTTTTATCTCTCAAATTTCTTGGGTGGGTTGCAGGACTTCCAAGTGCTGTCGCGTATGGTTTTAATTTGCCTTTTTGGATTGTTATAGGTTTGTTTGTTCTTGCGATACTTTATGCTTTTTTTCGGGAAAACAGATTCTGGAGTTTATCGCTTTGGTTGTTTTTTTTGATGTTCTTTGGACATATTGTCGTGAACAGAAATCTTGCATTAAATAAGAACGAAATATGCATTTATAATAATACTTCACCCATTGTAACCGCAAAGATTGGACAAAATATTTTTTGTTTTTATAGTGACGAAGAAACTGCCCTAGACAAAGTAAGCATGTTGGTGTCTGCCTATCAAAAATGCAATCCGGGAGCTATTCATTTTTATCCGATAAAAAAGAAAAATTATCACATTGATATTGAAAAGCATAAAATATCAACTAAAATGAAACAAAAGGAAATTTCTTTTAATATTGATCAATATTCTATTGATATCAAACTGAAAAGAGGGAAATGGATTGATAGTATCTTCATTTCAAATTCGAAGAAAAAAGATGCAAATAGAAAATTTAACATTAAGGATGGGGCAATAACAATCCCTATAGATTAAAGCGTTTTCTCCTCAATTTTTACAATTCTCAACCATCTGTCAAAGAATATCTTCAACTCATGTTCAATAAAAGTTCCATCGGATAAATCTTCTGAATATGCATAGTCTAAATGGTAACCGCTTATACATTCATCACCAATGGCATTTAGTGAAACTTCGCCGATGATTTCTGAAAACTCTTCATTTATCTCTGCGTAACTTTTACCATGAAAATTTCTTGTTGTGAGTATTCTAATTAAATCATTAAACTGAATAGAGTTATTTTCATTTGCAAGTTTCATTATTTCCAATGTTTGAAAAATGATGGCTTGTTTTTCAATGGAACTTTCCGATTCCAATCCACTTTTTATATAATTGTAAAACTCTATTTCCTTCGGTTCAGCATAAAACCCTTTGTTTAAAAAGGACTCTTCAAAAAAATAAATGAGGTAATAATCCATATGTTTTTGAGGAAGTTCAATACTCTCAAATATTTCTATTTCTTGGATCTTTAACGCTGATGAAACATTTACCATTGCTTGATAAAAGTTAACCGTATCACCATCTTGAACAGAAAAAAAATGGTTTTCAACATAAATTACTTTGTTGGTATCACTTTGTGCAATTTGTCGTGCTGATAAAATCTGATTTTCGAGGTTAGCGTCAATTTTTTTAAGGTTTTCATTATTCAATTTAATCATGTATAACGAATCTAAAATCTTATAGCTTGATGGTTTTAGTATTTGAGTTTGGCCAAAAGCATGTGACTCATAGTTTTTGCCCACGCTTTTCATTTCATTCTCAAAATGCTGTTCAACGGCTGCGTGTCTTCTAATTTTAAAGGACTCAGGAGATTCAACGTTTACATACTTTAATCCACATGCGGAGGCCAGAAAGAAAAGATAAATAAGTAAACGCATTTCACAATAAAAAACTAACTATAACCAGTCTAAACCAAAGATAAAAATTAAAACGTTATTTCATATTTTGGTTTGCTGAATTATACTTTGACGAATATCAATATGCAACATGATGTTTGTCATATTTGTTTCACAACGGTTATTGAAACTTTGTAATAACTTACAAAAGAAGATACAATGGCGACGAAAGAAAAAATATACAAGCAACATGAAGAAAACAACCTTTGGATAAATACATTGGATTTTTACGAACAAGAAATTTCAATACTTAAAGGACGCTTGGATGAATTGGCCCAAAAGAATACCTCAAAGGAGGTAATGCAACAGATCGAGCATTTTCAAAATCAATTTATCATTCAAAGGAACAATCTTGATAATATATTACATGCAGTTAAAATTAATGAAGCTGATTTGATAGCAACAATAGAAAGTAATCCTACCGCAGCGGACCATAAAAAAGTTGAATACCACGAAAGGGAACATGACTTGGTAAGCACATTCGAAAAGAATTTCAATGCGTTGAGGCAAGAGTTTAACAAATTTGCCTCAAAGTGGATGTAAATTGAATAAGATGATAAAGTAATGGCGGGCGATTAATCGCCTTTTTTGTTAGCATTTGAACATTTTGATATCTTTGAGAAAAATTTCAAAAATATGCGTGTGTATTTGGACAATGCAGCAACTACCCCTATCGCTCCAGAAGTTGTAGAAGCCATGCTCCCCGTAATAAAAGAAGGTTTTGGAAATCCATCTTCAACGCATTATTATGGTAGACAAATCAAGGCATTAATTGAAACCTCACGTCGAACAGTTGCAAAACATCTTGTTTGCGAACCATCTGAAATTCTTTTTACTTCCGGAGGAACAGAAGCCGACAATATTGCTTTGTATAGTGCGGTAAATCAAATGGGTGTAAATCACATCATTACCTCTTCAATTGAACATCACGCAGTAGGTCATACTGCCGAAGCCATTGCTAAATCAGGAAAGGCTTGCGTAAGTTTTGTTAAAATTGATAACAGAGGTAATGTTGACTTAGCTGATTTAGAGCGATTATTGCAATTGGAGGGTAAAGCTATTGTTTCGTTAATGCATGCAAATAATGAAATAGCAACACTTTTACCATTAAAAGAGGTCAGTAGCTTGTGTAGAAAATATAATGCATTGTTTCATTCTGACACCGTTCAAACGATGGGTCACTATCACTTCAATTTAACAGAATTGGATATTGACTTTATAACTTGTGCTGCACATAAATTTCATGGACCAAAGGGTGTAGGTTTTTTGTATGTTAATAAAAAAGTAAAAACAGAAACTTTAATCCACGGTGGATCTCAAGAAAGGGGGCTGAGAGGTGGTACTGAGAATGTGTATGGAATTGTTGGTCTAGCAAAAGCAATTGAACTGGCATATGAAGATCTTGAGGTTCATCATCATCATGTACTTGGTTTGAAGACCTATATGATTGAGAGGCTTCAACAAATGTTTGAAAACATTGATTTTCACGGAGAGATCATTCCCGAAAAATCTTTGTACACTGTTCTAAATGTTTGTTTTCCCAAAACTGAAAAAGCGGGTATGTTACTGTTTTCTCTTGACTTGAAAGGTGTTGCCGTGAGTGGTGGATCCGCATGTACTTCCGGCGCAACCAAAGGTTCACATGTTTTAGAGGGTATTGTTGCCGATATGACGCGCCCCAATGTTCGCTTTTCATTTTCCCGATACACAACAAAAGCGGAAATAGATTTTGCCCTAGAACAAGTTCAATCTGTTTTCACTATTGCTTTAGCCTAATTTTTTGGATCAGCATAAAAAGCATATTCTGATTTTAAGTTCTTGGTATCCAAATCGATACCAACCATTTCTGGGAAATTTTGTGCAAAACCAGGCCGAAATTTTGTCGTCTTTATTTAAAGTTTCGGTGCTTTATATCCACTCCGATGCAAAATGTAAATCCATTGAAACAGATATTAAACACAAAAATTCTTTAACGGAGGTTGTTGTTTATTATCCAAAAAAATCAAACCCTATTGGCTCATATAGGGCTGCAATTCAAGCTTTAAAAAAAGGTCTTTCACTGGTTAATGACATTGATTTAATTCATGGTCATGTCATGCTACCCAAAGGTTATTTATTCCTTAAAGCAAAAGCGATTTTAAATAAACCTTTAATCATTACCGAACACAGTTCCATTTTTCTTCAAAATAGTAAAAGGCAAATTGGTTATAGAAATCGTTTTTTGCTTAGCAGGATCGATAAAAAAGCTGATCAAATTATCGCCGTTTCTGATAAATTGAGAGCGTCAATGATGCATTTCTTTCGGAGAACTGATATTCAAATAATCGGCAATCCTGTTAAAACTGATTTATTCCAGTTAAAACCGACTATTCAGTCAAGTTCAACAACATTTCTGCATGTGTCAACCCTGGACGTTCTCAATAAGAATGTAGAGGGAATAATATCTGCAATTGAAATTTTACTGAAAAATGGCCATACCAATTTTTGTTTGAGAATTGTGAGCGATGAAGATTATACTTCATTGAATAGTATTATCAAAGCAAAGGCAATTGATGCATTTGTGAAATTTTACGGTCCATGCAGCGCAGAAGAATTGGTGCATCATTACCATGAGAGTGATGCTTTTGTATTGTTTTCTAATTATGAAACATTTTCTATTGTTATTGCTGAGGCTTGGTCATCTGGCTTGCCAGTAATTTCAACACCAGTTGGCATTGCTTCCAACCTTCAGGATGAATTAGGAATTCAAGTTGGGGTTAATGATATTCCTGCACTTGCGAATGCCATGCTGACCATTATGGCAGGAAAAAAGTTCAACAACGGAAAAATTCGCGAATTTGCTCTTCAGTATTCAGAACTGAACATCCTTTCCCAAATTCAAACCATTTACAATAAATACCTTGGATAAAATAGCCATTCATAATGCATTAATTTCTTTAATAGAAGATAAATACAAAGTGCTCAAGAAAGAGCTGTCAGACATTTTGGAATCTACAGCAAATGAATCAAAAAGTACTGTGGGTGATAAACATGAAACTGGTCGCGCTATGGCTCAGCTGGAACAGGAAAAATTGTCGAATCAAATGGCAGAATTGGAGCGAGTTAAAGCGTTTCTATTTCAGATCAATCCCAATATAAAATGTACGAAAGTATTGGCAGGAAGTCTTATTGAAACGAATTTGGGCTGGTATTATATTTCGGCTGGATTTGGGGTCATTCAGCATGATGGAAAACAAGTATTTACCATGAACATTCAGGCGCCACTAGGTAAGCTGCTAGCAGGAAAAATTGCTGGTGATGTAATTAATTGGAATGGTAAAAATTTAATAATTATAAATATTCATTGATTACCTTACAACATGCAAGAAACCATGACCCTCAAATGGTTCATTTTGTATTCCTGTAGCTTTGTATTTGTAAAAATAAACGCCGTCATTCACGTAAATATCATCAATCGTTTTTCCATTCCAAACGGCATTGGCGTCATTACTTTTATAGACAATTTGTCCCCATCGATTGAGTATTGTTAAATCCAACTCAACAATATTTAATAACTTGAATTCATAAAAATCATTTATTCCATCTCCGTTCGGAGAGAATACATTTGTAGCTTCCAATCCAACGGGTAAAACTGGCGGTATCACTGGTGGCTCGAGCACTTCAATTTGAACGTAAGCGGTATCGAAACAATTACCATTTTGAGCAACCAACATTACGGTATAAACCCCAGTTGTGTCGTAAGTTTGCTGTTGTGCTGATAAATCAGTAGTATTGGCCGTTTGACCATTTCCGAAATACCATTGGTAACTCGAGCCAAATTGACTGTTATTTTGGAAATTTACTGTAAGCGGGTAAATTCCAGATGTTGGATTTGCTGTGAAGTCGGCATTGGGTGTATTGTTCGGATTAACAAAAGCAGAATCATACATGTAACAGCCAGCTGATTCGATTTCAAGGTAATACCAACCTACCGGTAAATCTGTCCATACGGATGCGTTGATGAAGTTGGTGCTATTTTGTCCGGGGCCGGTCCAAGTGTAACTCGGTGGATCTATGAAAGTTCCGCTTGTAATCGCAGAAACATAGCCATTGTTAAGGCCGCAGTCTGCTGGTCCAATAAATATATCATCAATGTTCCAATCCATGGGAATGACAGTAACATTTACATTATCAGTTGCATTGCATCCATATTCAGAAGTTGCGGTAATGGTGTATATTCCTGATGCGTTTGGCACAAGTGCAGGTGTTGATGTACCATCAGACCAAATCCAATCAGTTACGTTAACATTGGCGGTGGCATTAATGGTTGCAGTTTCATTTGCACATATCGTAATATCTGGACCAGCAGAAACTTGAATGGTATCGTAGAAAACAGTAATGGAATCTTCTGCTAAACAAATTGGTGCAAAAAAGATGTCGTCTACGGCAAAATCGTTACCTGAACCAACCACGCTTTGGTTAACAATTGAAAGTATCGCTGTTGTGCTTATCCCCGAATTCCAGAAACCGGTATTCTCTTCCCAAACACATGCAGTAGGGTTGGTTGGAACGATTGCAGATATGGGAATATTATTGATGTACAATTGTAAATCTGAGGTTGCAGTTGTATTTAATGCATTCATTTGCCAAAACGAAAACGCATAATTTGTATTTGGCGTAACAGCTACAGTTTGTGACCAAACAATGGTATTCGGAGCAGCGGCGCCATTCGCGATGAGCATATTTCCATTTCCGGTTGTATGATCTCCGCAATTCATAAAGTTATTGTGAACCAGTGAAGGAGAAGTTGAAATGGCATATTGACCTTCGCTAGAAAGCAAACCATAAGTTCCGCCTGTTCCTGGAATATATGATGATGTAAAGTTGTTTGAAATTGCGGTGGTTCCGCCCTGGAAATTTCCATTCAAAATGATATTGTTTCCTGTTAATCCAGCTGACACGTTGTATGTTCCATTCGAACTTACAGTAATTTGATTGGAGAAGGATCCCGTAGACCATTGGTAATAATCGTATCCGAGAGCAGCCACTAAGGTTAGCGTTTGGCCTTGACAAAGTATAGTGTCATTTCCAAGTTCGATTGGAGGCTCACTTCCATTGCATTGGGCAATAGATGAGGTTTGAACAAACAAAAGAATTGTAACAATCAAATAAAATCTAACTAAACTCATGAAATAAAGACTGAAATTGAAAGAAAAAGGTTGTATTGATCTATGATAAATCCATCAAATTATTCACGCCAACTGTCCTGCTCGAGGTAAATCCTTCAGCATATTTAAAACCAGAAGGCCTTCCAAACTGCATCATTCGACCTGTAATAAACTCAAAAAAATCTTCTCCAGAAATTGGCGTTTTTGGTTCTGTTGAATCTGGATCAAAAAACTGAGTTTTATAGGCTTTTATTGCATCAATTTTCCTTTCAACAAAGGCAGTCACATCAACTACAAAATCAGGTTTATGGTAGTAATCTTGAATGTAATGAAACAATGCTTGAGGTCTGTGAGGTTTTTGTTGCTCATCGTTATGATTAGTGATGATTTTAGGAAGTCCAGAAAGAAATGCAGCATCTGCAACCAATTTGGCAGCTCGACCGTGGTCGGGATGTCTGTCTTCAATTGCATTAGCCAAAATTATTCTTGGTTGATATTTTCGAATAACCTCAATTATTTTCAATTTGTTGGCGCTATTGTTTTCAAAAAAACCATCTTCAAGCCCAAGATTCTCACGCACATGAAGTCCCAATATTGTTGACGCATTTGCCGCTTCTGATTTTCTGGTGATTTCATCACCTCGTGTTCCAAGTTCACCTTTTGTTAAATCTACAATCCCAACTGTCATTCCCATGGAAATATGCTTCATGAGTGTTCCAGATGCGGATAATTCGACATCATCAGGATGGGCGGCAAAAGCCAAAATATCTATTTGTTTAACAGTGTTCATGCTTCTTCATTTAAAACAACTCCTAGGTTAGATTTGAAAGATTTGTTTCTCCATGCCGCAAATGCCGTATATAAAACGAATATAATGAAAGTTGTTATCAACCAAGCAGGTATTGCGCCCAAACCTTCACCTTGTGCATAGGAATGAAGACCTACGAGGTAGAAATTTACACCGAAAAATGTAAAAAGTATCGCAGCATATCCCCAAAGACTTAACGCATTAAATAAGAATTTACCATTTAAAGCTGGAATGTATCGCAAATGGAGAATTACCGCATAAACCAAAACCGAAACAAGTGCCCATGTTTCCTTTGGATCCCACCCCCAATACCTTCCCCAGGATTCATTTGCCCAAATACCGCCAAGAAAAGTACCGATGGTTAACATGAATAATCCAACGGTCATGGTCATTTCTGAGATGTATGTGATTTCACTGATATGAATATTTACCAGTTTAGAATTTTTTGCAGTTCGAAAAATGTATAGCGTTAAATTGAAAAAACCGAGGATTGCTGATAATCCTAGGAAGCCATAACTGCCAGTAATGATGGCTACGTGTATCATTAACCAGTAGGATTTTAATACAGGTTGGAGCGGAGTAATTTCAGGATCCAACAAATTCATTTGGGTTACCCAAATCATTAAACCGGCTAAAAGCGCAGTTCCTGCCAAAACAGACGGATTTTTTCTTGAAAAAATGAATCCGGCAAGCATGGTAACCCAGGCAATAAATACAACAGCCTCATAACCGTTACTCCATGGTGCGTGCCCTGAGATGTACCAGCGCATTGCAAGCCCAGCGCCGTGATAAAGGAAAATTAAAATCAGAAAGGCCGTAAATACTTTTCCAATTACACGAATAATCTTTGAAACCTTCGAACTGGTTTTTAGGAAAATACTAATGAAGAAAATTATTAAAGAAAACAATCCAATTAAAAAATAACTGTTTTGTGCCGACTTAAAAACATTGAGTTTGTTGTAACTGATCTCCAGGTCTACTGCATATTCGGAAGGCACTACATTTTTTCCTGAAACGCGTTGGATTTGCTTCAGTTTATTTAATTCTACTGTAGCTTTTGTGTAATCGTTTGACTTGGCTGCTAAAAACACTTCTTTGAAGTAACCCATTGCGGTATAGAATGCGGCGGAATCACCTTTAAATAACCTTTCATCTAGTGGAACGTACCATGTGTTGTTTTTATCCTCCTTAAGCGGAACCAAACGCATGTAATCCCAAGAAGGAAATGTATTAATCAACTGAAAACGATCAGTCAACTTCAAAAGGTTTTTATCAAATTCATTTCGTTTGGATTCAAGTTTCTGAAAAGCAACTTCATATTCTTTTGCCCATTTGAATTCATTCTTATCTGTTATCAAATCCTTTATAGATGCATAGCTCTCCAATTTAAGTTCAGCTCTTAATGCGGAGGGAACCTGAATAATTTTTTTATCCATCCAAGAGCCAGGGGAGAGGTGCATGCTCATTATGGTTTGAACAGCATTTAATTCTTCAAATTTGTCTGCTCTGTATATTTTTCTCAACAAGTTCAAACACATCGTGTGCAATGGAACAATTCGTCCTTGATCTGCTCCCATTGGAACTTGAACGAGCAGGTGACCCAAGGCATCCGAATGCTCTTCCGAAATAATAATTGGTTCGGTTGGAGCTGTTAATTCTTGGTTTTCTACCTCATGGTTGTGGCCTTCATGTTGCGCCGATGCATTGAATCCAAAAGGTAAGAGTAGGAGAAGCATTAAAATATTTGTAATCTCGTTTCTTTTTTGTTGCAATTTTTTAAGCTTATCATTTAAAGCCCTGAATCTACCAGCAGGTGAAAACAACGAAAGGACCATTCCAATGGCCATGAGCAGATATCCTAAATAAGTAATGTTCGTACCCCACCAGTCGGCATTGACGCTAAGCCTTGTTCCTTCTTCATTTTGAGGTGTTTCCGGATTATCAAGATCGTAGGCGGACTGGAAAAAACGATATCCATTATAATCCATGACATGGTTCATGAATATGCGCTGATTTCTCGTGTAATTGTTAACTGAATCTAAAATAGTTACTTCACTTGCAAAAGATGAAGGTGCATTTGATCCGGGGTAATTTTCCAATTTGAAGTCGTTACATTTAACTGCAAATGGCAATTCAATTTGCATAGAGCCGTATTCCATTTCATAGGTTAATCCATTGAGTTCAAAAACTTCATGATCAGGAATTTGGGAAATCCCACCCTTTAATATAACCTCTTTCGACTTGTCGCCATCGGAAACTTTGACAGTCAGGTAGTCTGTTCCAACATTTCTTTTGCCAGAAGGCATTAACATTAATTTGGTGTTTTTCAATAAGTTTTTAAATACAAACTGCTGATCTCCAATATTGTAGAGTGTTGTGGTCATGAAAGGGGCTTCTTGTTTTGCTGGAATTTCAACATAAGCTGTATCGGGAACGGGTTGTCCGGATTGTCTGTATTTTGTCATTTGTGACATTGGGAGGTAACGAACCGGATAATCCGATTTCATAGTTATGGTATTACCTTTTTTATAAAGCATTACCCCTGGCATGGCGTCTTTTTTATCGAAAGAAATAGGAATGTCGCCAACCATCAGGAAATTGCCTTCACTTAGGTAATTAGGACGCATGCCGTCTGTCACGATTTCCAAACTTGTTGCCTTTATCGAATCATTTGTTACAAGTGAGTCAATCATTTTCTTTTGGAAATTGACATAATCAATATTAATAGGAGTATTATGATTCGGAAATTCAACCGGAATGGAGAAGTCGTTGGAAGTAATTTCGGACAAAAACATTTTCTCCGCATAAGTATACTGAAGTTTACCGTCATTAATTTTTAACCAAAGATGAGGATCACTTGAATATATCGAATTGGATTGCTGTCCTTCGGGAATAATCATTAGTCCCTCAAAACTCACATATCGCGTAACTGCGGCTCCTATAATAATTACCAAAAATGATATATGAAAGGTGAACATGGCGATTTTCTCTCTCTTATACATCTGGTACCTAAAAATATTAGCAATTAAATTCACACTTAGGAATAAGAGTAAAATTTCGAACCAAAGGGCATTGTAAATGATAAGTTTAGCGGCTTGAACGTCGTATGCGGATTCAATAAAAGTCGCTGCGGCGATAGCAAACAAGAAGATAATCATAGCAACTGCCATCATCCGCATTGAAAAAAGTGCTTTTGAAATTTTTTCCATAGTATTTACCTAGGTTACAAAAGTAACTAAAGCAATGTAAACTTATAGAGAAATCAAGCGAAGTTTTAATACAGATTTTGCTTCAATGTATTAAACATGTTATTGGGTTTGAAATCCCCTTAATTCATTGAAGTTTATTGTCCTTGCGCTATTCAAAATCTACTTTTGAAAAAGTATCATTCACGGATGATTATCAAATGTTTAACCTTTAAAAAAGTATTATGAGTTCATTATTGACACGTTCGAGATTGTTTCCGGCTACTACTGCCAGTTTATTTCCATCACCAGTTAATATTTTTGATGATGTTTTGAATACAGATTTGCTCGATTGGGCCGATAGAAGTTTACTTTCTCTTGGAACTACACTTCCTTCAGCAAATGTTATTGAAACTGAAAAAGATGTTGAAATCGACTTGGCAGCTCCAGGATTGAAAAAAGACGATTTTAAAATTGAATTGAACAACAACGTTTTGTCTGTTTCAACGGAAAAAAAGGAAGAACAAGTTGAGCAAAGTAAGGAGGGTAATTACAAACGACAAGAGTTCAGTTATTTATCATTCTTCAGATCATTTCAAATGCCAGATGCCGTTGATGATAAGAAAATCGATGCTTCATACAAGGACGGTATTTTACGTATTGTAATGGCTAAGAAAAAAATTGATGCACCTAAAGCGGTAAAAACCATCGAGGTAAAATAACCGATAATGTATCAATCGTAGGGAAAGGAGGCTTTTTAGGAAGCCTCTTTTCTTTTTAAAATTTTGAATGTAAAGGAAAGCGTAAATTAGTCTTTCAAACAACGAACAGAATAACCATATCCTTTAAGAGATGAATCTTTAGTTAAGCTTGGTTCTTAAATGTCAAGGTAACTTGATTCTTTTAATTAAAAGCAAACTAATTTGTTTCAAGAAAATCTATAACATGCTTCTCTATTCTGGTATTGATATCTGAAGATTCTGATTTCTCAAAGGTTTTTCCTGTAATTCTTTCGTAGAGTTCAATATACCTATCGGTAATAATTTTCACAAAATCATCTGGCATTTCCGGCATCAATTGTCCTTCTAATCCTTGAAATCCATTTTCGATGAGCCATTGCCTAACGAATTCTTTGGAAAGTTGTTTTTGAGCTTCGCCTTTAGCTTGGCGTTCTTCGTATCCCTCTGCATAGAAATAACGGGAAGAATCAGGCGTATGAATTTCATCAATTAAAAATACTTGCCCGTTTCTTAAACCGAATTCATACTTTGTATCCACTAAAATTAGCCCTCTTTCGGCTGCCATTTCGGTTCCTCTTTGAAAAAGAGCCCGGGTATAAGACTCCATTTGGCGGTAAATTTCTTCAGGGACAATATTTTTTGAAATAATATCTTCTCGAGAAATGTCTTCATCATGTCCTTCATCGGCTTTTGTAGCAGGTGTAATTATCGGCTCTGGAAAACGATCATTTTCCTTCATGCCTTCAGGTAATGTTACACCACACAATATTC
This sequence comes from Flavobacteriales bacterium, assembly GCA_947475275.1. Lineage (GTDB taxonomy): Bacteria > Bacteroidota > Bacteroidia > Flavobacteriales_D > Crocinitomicaceae > M0103. The sequence goes on from CANJNE010000007.1 coordinate 35,141, forward strand.
TTTTTCCAGATTTGTATTCTCTAGCTGAATGACCGGCAAGATATCCGCGAATGACCATTTCAACACGAATAGGTTCGCAGGCATAGCCAACTGCTACAGAAGGATCTGGAGTTCCTATTAACCAATTAGGAACAATGTCTTTGGTTGCATTGAGGAATAATGTAGCAACCTGATTCAATACTTGACCTTTAAATGGAATTCCTTTAGGAAGAATATGATCAAAAGCAGATATCCTGTCCGATGCTACCATCACCATGATATCATTATCCAAAGTATAAACATCGCGAACTTTACCTTTATAAACCTTTTTTTGACCAGGAAAATTGAAGTTACTCTCTGTCAGTGCCTTTGCCATAATTTCTTTTTTTTGTTTCTGCGTATTCTTCCTTTTTTTGTCTTTCTTCAGCTTCCATTTTATCAAAAGCATCAATGATTCGCTTCACCAAACTATGTCTGATTACATCGTTCTGCCCTAATCTCACAATGCCTATTTCTTCGACTTCTTTCAAAACATCTAGTGCATATGAAAGACCGGACTTTTGACGATGAGGTAAATCTACTTGAGACATGTCACCTGTTATTACAAATTTGGCGGTCATTCCCATTCGGGTCAGGAACATCTTCATCTGCATTGCGGTTGTATTCTGAGCTTCATCCAGAATCACAAACGCTTTGTCTAAGGTTCTACCTCTCATGAACGCAAGTGGCGCAATCTCTATAATGCCAAATTCAATCATGTCTGCCAATTTTTCTGGCGGAATCATGTCACGAAGCGCATCGTAAAGGGGCATTAAATAAGGGTCGAGTTTTTCTTTTAAATCACCAGGTAAGAATCCAAGATTTTCGCCAGCTTCAACGGCAGGACGTGTAAGGACAATACGTTTCACCTCTTTCGCTTTCAATGCCCTAACAGCTAATGCTACAGCCGTGTATGTTTTTCCAGTTCCAGCAGGTCCAACTGCAAAAACCATATCATTTTCATTGACAGCTTGAACCAATTTCTTTTGATTCAGGGTTCGCGCTTTAATTTTTACGCCACCATTGCCATGAACAAGGGTTTCAGATCCATCATCTGTCGAAATCATTGATGAACCATCGTCCATCATCAAATTATCGATGTTGTTTTCTGTAAGGCTGTTGTATTTGTGAAAATGTTGAACGATTAAATCAAATTTGCGTTCGAATTCATCCATCACCTCTTCATCGCCAGTTATGGTTAATTCATTTCCTCTTGAACTGATTTTAAGTTTTGGAAAAAAACTTTTTATGTGTTTGAAAAGCGAGTTGTTAACGCCAAACAATTCAACAGGATTGATTTTCTTAATTTCTATCTTTCTTTCGTGCAATCTAAATATTTTGAACCCGGTTTAACTTAATTTATTTTCAGAAGAATTACTTTTGACAAATTTATAAATTATTCTACTCCATAATTAAAGGGTTTTAGGGAATATGCAAATAATAACATTAACAACTGATATGGGTTATCGCGATCATTATGTTGCTGCGATAAAGGGAAGTATTTTAAAATATTGCCCCCAAGCCAATATCATTGACATTTCTCATACTATAAAACCCTTTGACGTTGCAGAAGCAGCAATGTATTTGAGTTATTGTCTTGATGATTTCCCCGATGATACCGTTCATGTGATTGGAGTAGACAGCGAGCCTATGATAAATTTTGGTGGTTCGGAAGGCTCTTTCCCATCTATTATGCGTTTTAAGAACCAATATTTTGTAGCCACTGATAATGGTTTTTTTGGAGCTTTGCTTGGAGAAAATGAGCATCAAGGATTTTATAGAATTGATGATGTATTGTCTAACGTAGAATTGTTTAAGTTTCCAACCAAAAACATGTTGGTCCCGGCAGCGTGTAAAATTTTGAACGGCGAAAGCATTGAAAAAATTGCTTCTGAGTTTCATACCTTCAAAAAAGCCTTCGTGCGCACTGCAATTTTAGAATCCAATTTGATTAAGGGAAATGTAACGGTAATTGATAGCTACGGCAATCTTATTACCAATGTACATAAATCATTATTTGATAGATTTGGAAAGGATGTTCCATTTACTATTTATTATCGCAATAAGGAATATCATATAGATGTTATTTCTCCAACCTATAATTCTGTCCCTCCAGGTGAGCGTGTAGCAATTTTTAATGACGCAGGAATGCTCGAAATAGCTGTGAATCGAGGCGCAAACACTTTAACTGGTGGCGCTGAAAAACTATTTGGAATACGTGTTGGTGATGTAGTCCGAATAGAATTTACCCCAAGAGGTTCAAGATCAACAATTGATTCCTTCTTTTAAATGGTTTCCAGAATAGTTAAATTGGAATTTCATCCGGAAAAAATGAAAGATTTTCTGGACTTTTTTGATGAGGTGAAATTCACGGTTAATACTTTTCCCGGTTGTAAAGGCATGCAGTTATTGAGAGTTAAAAGCAACGAGAACATTGTGTTTACTTACAGCATTTGGGAAAGTGAAGCAGATTTGGAAAATTACCGCACTTCGGAAACATTTTCTAAGATTTGGCCTGTAATTAAACAGTGGTTTGCTGCAAAACCTGAAGCTTGGACGCTCAAAAATCACTTCGATGGCCTTGATTTATTAAATTAATTTCAAGCTTTCAATGAAAAATTTTAATAAAAACGGTGCTTTATGAAATATAAACGTACCTTTACTTAAATTTAATAACAAAATAATGAGTAAAGGAGTTGTAAAATTCTTTAATGAAACAAAAGGATTCGGTTTCATTATTGATACGGATTCTAGCAAAGAATACTTTGTGCATGTTTCCGGTTTGGTTGACAAAGTCAAAGAAAATGACGAAGTTGAATTCAACCTTGAAGAAGGCAGAAAAGGATTGAATGCAGTAAATGTGAAATTAGCGTAATAAATATATTTAGCGTTTCTTTTAATTCTTGAAAGTCCCTTTTGGGACTTTTTTCGTTAATAAACTTTTGATTTTTCCATATTGGATTGGTGGAAACTCTGTCTATTTTCTAAAGTTAGGATTAAAATGAAATCGTAACTTTGTAAAGTTTTTAAAAATGAACACATGAGAGCATTGTATTTCAGGGAAATTAAAAGTTTCCTGAGTTCTATTATCGGTTACATTTTTATATTTATCTTCTTGGTAGCCTCTTGGATTTTCCATTGGGTCATTACTTATGAAACCAATTTGCTTCAAGGGAATCAGGCGGATTTGATACCATTTTTTAATCTTTCACCCTTAATCCTTTTGGTTTTAATTCCAGCAATAACGATGCGATCGATTGCTGAAGAACGTAGGACAGGGACCATAGAATTGCTTTTTACAAGACCCATTTCTGATCTTAAAATTTTACTAGCAAAATATTTCGCAGGAGTAACATTAATGGTTGTTGCCATTTTACCAACGATTGTCTATTACTTTTCCATGTATTACTTGGGTGACCCAGTTGGGATTATTGATGAAGGTGCGACATTTACTTCATACATTGGTCTTATATTGGTTGGTTCCTGTTTTGTAGCCATTGGTACTTTTGCATCTTCTCTAACAAGTAGCCAGATTGTAGCTTTTATAATTTCGATGTTCTTATGCTGGATTTTCTATGATGGTTTTATGCTTATTGGTTCGTACAATTTGCTTGGGGAGTTTGATTTTGTTGTGAAATACGCTAGTTTGTCCTATCATTTTGATGAAATCAAAAAAGGAATCATTGTTACAAATGATATCATCTATCTGATCAGTATAATCGTATTGTTTTTAACTGCTTCTTTGGCCGTAATTAAAACCTTAAAGAAATGACAAAGAAAGGATCAAGTAAGTTTACCAATCGCCTTTTTAGTTGGGCATTCTTTTGGATTGTTCTGCTTGCCATAGTATTCTTGAATATCATTAGTAATTATGTCAATTACCGCATTGACATGACCCAAGATGGCCGTTATACACTTTCGGAAGACACGAAGAAGTTTCTAGAAAATCCAAAAAATCTTAAGAACAGACTAAATGTAAAAATATATTTGGACGGCAAATTGCCCTCTGAACTGAGAACATTTCGTAATGCCATAGAAGAAAAGTTGAATGAATTCAGGGAAATAGCTGGGGATCGAATAGAATATGAATTTATAGACCCAAATGTTGGTACAGAGCAGGAACAGTATGAATTGCAGCAGTCTTTAGTAGCTTCTGGAAAAGGAATTTTTCAATTAGATATGGTTTATGAGTCTGAAGGAGATCAGATAAAAATGGAAGTATGGCCTGGTGCCGTTTTCGAGTATGGAGGTGCAACAGTAGGTTATCTTCAATTTCTGCCAGGAACGCCGAAAGGTGTGACGTACCAGCTGTCTCAAGTTGTTGAATCAATTGAAAATTCACTTATAAATTTGGAATACAATTTAATTAGTTCAATCCGCAGAGCAGTAAAGGATAAAAAACAACGTATCGCATTCTTACAGGGGCATGGTGAATTAGATTCTGATCATACAGTTTTAGCACGAAGAAGTATAGGATCTAATTATAATGTTACTGAAATTACTATTAATGACTCAATCGCCGCATTGAATGATGTAGATGGGCTCATCATTGCCTCTCCAAAAACACCTTTCACAGATAAAGAATTGTACGTGATCGATCAATTTGTGATGCGTGGCGGTAAATTGATGTGTTTACTCGACGCGGTAGAACTCAATGAAGACTCCTTAAATGCAAATGGAAATGCGCATACGGTTAGACTTGAAACCGGAATTGACGACATGCTTTTTGATTACGGTTTGAAACTGAACGACAATTTGGTGGTTGATGCAGATAACTGTATGGAAAAAGTATTGTATTATGCTAATATTCCATCAATTCCTAAATGGTTTTTTTATGTACTTGCAGAACCTACTCTCCACCCCATTTCCAAAAATGTTGAAAGAGTATCTTTAAAATATACGAGTGAAGTCGAAATATTGGATTTGCCCGGAGTTACTATCACCCCAATTCTTACTTCTTCAACTAATAGTAATGTAACAGGTTATGCTCCATTGGTTAGTTTGGGAATGCCAATGAATTATGGAGACAATCCAGAGTTAGTTCCAAATCTTCAAGATGAATCCAATAAGCATGTACTAGCAGCAATTGCTGAAGGAACTTTTTTGTCTAGATTTAGAAATCGTATAATTGATGACCAATATCTCACTGCAATAGAAAGCGATCCAGAATTGAAACGCAAATATAAAAAGTTGAATAGTAGCTCGAAACCAGGCAAAATTGTACTGATTGGAAACGGCAGATTTATCTCAAATTCACTAAGAGTTAATGCACAAGGACAATTGTTCCCATCCTTGCAATTAGATGAAGATTTATATTTTTATCAAGGAAAAAGTCAATTAGTTGGGAATAAGGAGTTTTTTGAAAATTTAGTTGATTATACAATGGATGAAGGTACTATATTGAACTTGAGAACGAGAAAAGTTGACATTTATGCTCTGGATAAGTACAAAGTAAAAAATGAAGGAAAGTTTTACAAAGCCATTAATATTATTATTCCTGTTCTTTTGGTTGGTCTTTTTGCAGCATTAATGTTGTTTATTAGAAAAAGAAAATATGCGAAATAAGCCATGAAAAAAAGTGTACTATTAATTGTTTCATTGCTGATATTGGTTGGATTAGGTTGGTTTGCCTTCAGTTTAATGAAACAAAAGCCCAAATCAGATTCGGAACTTATAGAGTTTGCCGTTGCTGATACCGCGAGTATTGATAAAATTGTTATTCAAGACCCAAATACCAATGCCTTCACACTGCAGCGAAGCGGAAAAATATGGACTGATGGTGATGGAGGCTGTATCAATCAGCAAAGTGTTCAGTTTATTTTAGAAACGTTTAAAAAAATAGAATTCAAAGGCTATTTACCAGATAATTCTCAAGATAAAATTGAGCAATTGATGTCTACACAGCACACTAAGGTAATGATTTACAAAAATGGAGATTGGATAAAAACCTGGTTTATTGGACCTCCTGCACAAGACCATTATGGCCAAATCATGCTTTTGGATGATGCAACTTATGGTAAAAGTGCACACCCCGTAATCATGAAAATTCGAGGCGAAAATGGGATAATTGAACCAAGATTTTTTGCCGATCCTAGAAAATGGATGTGTACCAATATTTTTAGTTTGAGTTCCGATAAAATAGCATCAATATCGGTCAAATTTAATGACAAGCCTGAAATGAGTTTCAGTTTGAATAAGAGCGGTGGCGATATTCAAGTATTCCAGCAAAATCAGCGGCTATCAATAAAAGACACCGCAAGAGTTTACAGATATCTTCAGAATTATAAAAAAATTCATTTCGAGTTGCCTAATTATGAGTTGAATACACTCCAATTGGATAGTTTAAAAAAGACGGTTCCTTTCGCTGTGCTGACAGTAAAGGAAACGAATGGTAAAGGAACAATCTTGAAGATGTTTAGAATAAAAACAACAGATAAAAGACCAAATGAATTCGGCGAAATCGTAGATAATGATTTGGATAGGTTTTGGTGCCAATTGCCCAATGGAAGTATTGTGAAATGTCAGTATTTTGTTTTCAATCCTTTGCTTTATGGTAACGTTTATTTTCCCATGTCGAACCCAGTGTTAAAGACACCTTGATTGTTAATAAAAAATTATAAAAAAAGAGACACTGGTTCGTACCAAAACCTCTTGGTTTCTTAGTTTTGAATAAAATTTGAAAGAATGAATTTCGTAGTATCCAGTAGCGCTTTATTGAAACATCTTCAGAGTATTTCCGGAGTATTAAGTACCAGCAATGCTTTGCCAATTTTAGATAATTTTTTGGTTGAGGTAGGTGATGGTAAGTTAATCATTTCTGCATCTGATTTAGAAACCACCATGCGGACGAGTATGGAGGCTGAAACGAAGGAGCAAGGAAAAATCGCTATACCTGCAAAATTACTTCTTGATGTTTTAAAAGCCCTGCCAGATCAGCCTTGCACCTTTCTAATAAATCCGTCCAATTTTTCAATTGAGATTTCGTACGATAATGGGAAGTCAAAAATGACAGGTTTCAATGGTGATGATTATCCAAAAACACCTACAATTGAAAATAGCAATCAATTAAAAGTTTCAGGTGAAATAATTTCAAAGGCGATTAATAAAACACTTTTTGCTACAGGTAATGATGAATTACGCCCCGTAATGAGTGGTGTGTATTGTCAGTTCAGTCCTCAAGATATTACTTTTGTTGCTACCGATGCACACAAATTGGTGAGATACAGTAGAACGGATTCTCAGGCTACAGGTAGTTCAGCGTTTATATTACCAAAAAAGCCGTTGAACCTTATTAAATCCAATTTAACAGGTAGTGAAGAGGTTCTTGTTGAATACAACGAGAGCAATGCGGTTTTCACGTTTAATGATATGGTGATGGTTTGTCGTTTAATTGATGGTAAATATCCAAACTATGAAGCGGTAATTCCAAAAGAAAATCCTAATGTACTTACAATAGATCGCGCTCAGTTTTTAAGTTCAATTCGTCGTGTTTCGATTTTTGCTAACAAAACAACACATCAAATTAAATTGAAATTAGCCGGTTCAGAATTGTCATTATCAGCAGAAGATATTGATTTTGCTAATGAGGCAAATGAGAGATTAACCTGTCACTACGATGGTGATGATATGGAAATCGGGTTTAATTCTCGCTTTTTAATGGAAATGTTGAATAATCTTGATGGAGCAGAGGTGAAACTTGCTATGAGCGAACCTTCTCGTGCAGGATTATTGATGCCGGCAAATGGTGACAATCAAAATGAAGATATTTTAATGCTTGTGATGCCCGTAATGCTGAACAGGTAATTGCATTTAGCTTAATATCCTCCCATTAACAGAAGTAATTTTAATTTAAACTAAAAAACGCTTCATCCTTTGGGTTTTTTAATTTAGTGAATATTACTAAAATCCTACATTTGTATCAAATGAAATATTATGTTGGATAAGTCCCATAAAAATGTTACTTGTGACACTTGTGGTGCGCGAAGATTTTCATTATTCAATAATGTTTCGGAAGTCGAATTAAATGGTCTTGATCACGCCAAAAGCTGTTCCTATTATAAAAAAAACCAAGCCTTGTTTGTGGAGGGTAGTTATCCGAGAGGTGTATTTTGCATCAACCAAGGTAAGATCAAGGTATTTACACTAGGCGATGAAGGAAAAGAGCAAATTATCCATATTGCGAAACAAGGTGAAATCATTGGATTTAGATCGATGTTTAGTGAGGAGCCTTACAAGGTTTCGGCATCAACCTTAGAGGAAAGTAACATTTGTTTTATAGGGCGTGATGAGTTTCTAAATATGATTGATACCAATCAAACATTGAGAAACGGCATCATTAAAGAATTGTCCAAAGAATTGGGTGAAAGAGCCTTGTTCATAACCAATATGGCCCAGAAGTCTGTTCGCGAGCGATTGGCTTTTGCATTATTGATTTTAGATGAAATTTATGGCGATGAACAAATTAACCTAACTCGGGAAGATTTAGCCAATTTCGTTGGAACAGCAACAGAGACATTGATCCGACTCTTACGAGATTTTAAGGACGAAGGTATTATTGAAACACATACCCGAAAAGTACAAATCATAAATAAAGATAAATTGTTGATTTTGGCAGGAAAAAAATAGTAAAAAAACTATATTTCATTGCTATTTCTGAACATAGTAGCTAGTCTAATGTTGACTACTCCATGACAATTATTTTATTTACGAATTGTAAATTTTCTCCAAGGAACACAAGGCTATAAATTCCCGGTGTAATATTTTTTAAGGAACTTATATCCCCTTCTTGATTTATTTCAATTGGATAGCTTCTTCCATGAATATCAATCAAAGTGATTTGATAATTTGATACATCTGCAGAGAAATGAAGTGAAGTTTGATTGGATACCGGATTTGGATACACTTGTAACGCATCGATTTCGGATTGCTCTTCGATATTTAAATATTCCAACCTAAATCGAGCCAATCCGCCATTGTCTGTACCAACCCAAATATTATCCGTTGAATCTCTTGTAATGCAATGAATATAATTATTAGGAAGAGGAGAATTTTGCACGTCAAAATTGACCCAATCCGAATTGTTGGTTCGAACGATTACTCCGTTTTGATGGGATCCAATTAAATAGTGCTGATGACGATCAATCTCAAATGCAGTTAAGCTGTTTGTGGGTATTGATGAATTGGAAACGTTAAATGTTAACCAAATTTGATTTCCAGTTTCGGTGAAAAGACCTTGAGCAGTTGATGCAAACCAAGGATTATATAACGCATCGTATTGAACGGAAATGGATGAATTGTCAGGTAAATTTGACGTTGCCAAGGTATAAATTATTGGATTGTCATTTACAATATAGAATATTCCACCATTGATAGTAGTCACGCAAGGAATTCCCGTTTGATCAAAAGCTAAAGAGGTAATGTTATTGGACAGTAATCCTGAATTGGCAATCGTCCAAGTTGTCCATGTATTCCAGTCATACCTGCACAAGCCTTCAACAGTTCCTACCCACAGTTCATGGGATGGGGAAAAACCAATAGTTCTGATGAAATTGTCGGCAATATCAGAATTAGAAGTATTGTAGTTTGTCCAAAAAGAGCCATCAAATTTAAAAATGCCACTTAGTGTTGTGCCAATCCAAATGTGGTTGTTGTGATCTACAGCTAAGGCTCGGATGTAATCATCTGTTAATTCGGAATTCTGCGTGTTGAAGCTATTCCAAGTTCCTTGATTGTAATTGAACAATCCGTGATCCGTTCCAATCCAAACCGTATTATTAGAGTCAACTACTAAACAGCGAACAGTATTGTTGGTTAGTGGAGAATTAGTAGTGTCGAAAATTTCCCAATCCGAGGTGATTTGACTTAAAAAAAAACTTCCGTTACCAAATAGCAACGGAAGCATTAAGATTAATTTTAAGCGAAAACGCATGTTATTCAATAATCACTCGAGTTGGATAATTTTTACCTTCAAAATGGATATTGAAAATGTATACACCTTTTGCCAAACCTTTCGTTTCAATAGGTAATTGGTTAAATCCTGCTTGATGTTCAAACGAATTTTCATAAACTTTCGAACCGACCATATTCAATAATTCTGTTGAAATTGAACCTTCAAAAGGTGTTTCAAATGCTACATTAAATACCCCACCATTTGGATTTGGCGCAATGCGAATTGAATTTTTAAAAGGTACATTCTCACCAATTGCAGCGCAAGAACTCACAACAGCCTCAACGGGAACCAAATCGCTCGGACAGGTACTATTTTGAGTATGGATTTCCCAGTCGTAGAAGAAGTAGTAATAAGATGCGCCAGCTGAAGCACCAATTATAGATAAAACACCTTGTAAATCATAAGGATAAGTTGCACTGTTGTTATTTCTGTATAATCCACCGGTACTGATGTTCTTACCAACCAACCTCAAATTGTTTGCAACAGGAACATCAAAATTCAAATCCACACGACTCGATCCAGCAGGGACATTTGCAGTGGTCGTTTGCAGAACTGCACCCAATTCATCTTGTAAATCAACCGTTATAGAACCCGCGCTTTGAGAATAAACCAATACAGATTGTAAGTTGAACGGTATTAAACTGTTAAAAATTTCGTATTGTTCGGTATTTACCCAACCGCCACCGCCAATACCATTGGTATGGGGTTCTGCATTAACAGAATCTGTATAAACATCTGTATTTTGAACGTAATATGTTGTAGAAGAAGTCAAATTAGGTGTTGTAAATGAAGGTCCTGCACCAACGAAATTTCCTGCTGCGTCATACCATGTAATATCGCCAGATGCAGTCGCTGTAAGTTCCATTGTTCCAGAAACACAAATAGTATCGCCAACAGCACCTGGTGGGTTAGGAGCTACGTTGTTTACTACAAACGGGTCAGAAATATTAGTTCCACAATAATTGGTTACTTCACACGTATACGAACCGGCTTGTGTAATGGTAATTGATTGTGTACTATCACCTGTTGACCAAAGGTAATTGGTCCCGGCTGTAGCGGTTAAGGTAATCGTTTGACCATCACATAAATTATTGGAATTATCTGAAGAAATGATTGGTGCTTGAGGGCTACCAGCTGGGTGCTGCAAGGTTAAGGTTACAGGAACAGCCGTATAATTGTTATCGTCATTTTCCTCTAAAAAGATATTGTTTTTATCGACTTCCATTACGATATAATAATCGCCGTTGCACGTGTTGGGCGGAATATTGATCCACATGCCGTCAAGATGTTTTCCATAAACGTCGGTCCAACCAGATGAGATTCCCTGCTCGATAACCGAACAGTTATAATTTCCACCACCTAAATTCCAGTTAGGGAAGTTGACATTGTACAAAACATTACCACCCATGTAAACCGTGTTTTCATCTCTACAATGACCATCATAAGTACTTCCAGGGGTTCCGCATTGACCATAATCCATCAAACAAAAACCAATTTTTGCTCCTGTTCCAACTATTGGCCAATTCAAAGGATTGGGATCAGAGGTTTGAATTCTTAAAGTCATTACTGCCCAATCGTCAACGTGATTGTGACCGTGAGCTGGGTGATAAGTAACACTTCCCGCATATTGGTCCACGAAGGTCATCGCATTACCATCTTTTTTATAAATACGTTGAGTGATCAATTGCTTTGGATTAGTATAACCATTCGGACATGTAAATGCACCAGTTGCATTCACATTGAATACGGTATCGCTGCCGCATAAGAACGTTCTTTTTCCATTTACATCTTGTCCGCGAACAGTAAATGAACCATGGCCAATGTTTGGGGTGGAACCTGTTACTCTAAGACGACCATCATCCGAACCTTGACCCGTATAATTTGTTCCAGCGCCAGTTTGTGGATACTCAGTATAACCATTATTAGTAATTCCTTTCCAGGATGCTGTAATGTCAGGTAAAAGCAAACAATTCGCAGTTCCGTCTTCACAAACACAGGAAGTGGCGTTGGTGGTTGTGCACTGAGAAAAGTAAATATTTGGCAATAAGAATATTATAACAAAAGAGAGTAGTAGTTTTTTCATTTTCAAAAATTTAGGCTGAATTTATAAAAAATAAATCCATTAGTATTAAAATCATATTAAATTTTCAAGGAATCAATTTCTGAATCAAGTAACAAATGTTACTTTGTATCTAAAAGGAGTTCCTAACTTTGTAATAAAAAAGAAATGTTCGGAAAGGGAAGTAAGCTTTACAGTATTTTTAGACATAAGTGTCCACGTTGTCAAGAAGGTGATTTTTTCGTTTCACATCCTTATAATTTATCGAAAGCTGGAGATTTGCATGAATCATGTTCAAACTGCGGATTAAAATATGAAGCTGAACCTGGTTTTTATTATGGCGCTATGTATGTCGCTTACGCACTTACCGTTGCTCTATTTGTAACCATTTGGGTATCTTTTATTTTGTTTTTACCTTCCTTTTCTGTAGGATGGCAAATCGGTTCTATTATTTTTTTTACATTAATTTTAGGGCCTTATTTGTATGCAATGTCCAAAATTATTTGGGCGAACTTTTTCTTTTCTTATGAAAAAAATGCCGATTTCCACAGAACAGCATCAAAAGATAAATAATTTATTTTCCGGTATTTTGCAGCCGGAATTAATAGAAGAGCTTCAAGAGAAAAGCGCCCTTCATTACTACGAATCAGAAGAATATATTTTGCATGTTGGAGACCAAATGTCATTTATTCCAATCATTCTTAATGGTTCAATAAAGGTGCTTAGGGAAAACAATGAGGGAGAGGAACTTTTACTTTATTATATAGAAGGAGGCGACACCTGTGCAATGACTTTGCAATGTTGTATGCGTAAATCTAAAAGCGAGGTTAAAGCATTAGCAATCGAACCTTCGTTGGTATTGATGATTCCAATTGAAAACATGGAGATTTGGATGGAGAAATACCCATCATGGAGGGCATTTATTTTGCAAAGTTACCATTCAAGAATGATGGAGTTGCTAGAAACAATAGATGCAATGGCATTTATGAAATTGGATGAGCGTTTGCTAAAATATCTCATTGATCAAGCTAAAATTACCGGTAGTTTAGAATTGTCATTAACGCATCAACAAATAGCGGAGGATTTGAATTCCTCTAGGGTTGTGATTTCTAGATTATTGAAACAACTTGAATTGAAAGGAGGAATTCAGTTGTTTCGAAATAAAATTGTTCTTTCCTCTATCTAGTCCATACTGATTTCATTAACTTTGAATTTCAAACAACACCATTAAAACTATGGAAGAAATTCTCGTTGTTACCGGTTTGCCTCGCTCGGGAACTTCATTAATGATGCAACTTATAAATAGGGCAAATATTCCGATTCTTTCAGATGGAAAAAGGGAAAGTGACATAAGTAATCCAGAAGGTTATTACGAATTGGAAGCTGTAAAAGGAATTGTTGCTGATAACAGTTTTCTGAAAGAAGCACCAGGTAAAGCAGTTAAAATTGTTGCCCCGTTGCCAATGTATTTAGATTTAAAATTGAAATACAAAGTTGTTTTTATGAGAAGGGAAATGGATGAAATTTTGCGTTCTCAGGAAAAAATGCTTCAAAAAGACCAGATCAGCGAAAGAGAAAAATTCAGAACCATTTATGAATTTCATTTGAAGAAAACTTACCGATTTTTATTGGAAAATGATATTCCCTTTATTGATGTCAATTACAATAGGTTGATGGTAGACTCTGAGAAAGAACTTGAAAAGTTTAAGGATTTTCTCAATTTAAACGCAAGCTTACAAGAACTTTTAGAAGTAGTTCGTCCGGACTTATACCGCAATAGAAATGAAAAATAAAAGCAATTCAAAAAAAATACTTTATGGAGGAAAACCTTATAATGTCCCTCCAGGTGGATCACTAGGTTTATTGGCTTTGGGCAATATTGGGGTAAGAGCATGGAAGGAATCTCGCGATAACTATTTAGAAAAAAATCCAATTCAGCGTGAAGAAAAGAAATAAGGTTTTGTTGGTAGGATGGGATTCTGCTGATTGGAAAGTTATTGACAAGTTAATGGCTCAAGGTAAAATGCCGGCCTTGAAAAGTCTTATTGATAGCGGTGTTCGAGGAAAAATTGCAACGATGGATCCTCCATTGTCTCCAATGCTCTGGACTTCAATGGCTACTGGTAAAAGACCTTTTAAACATGGAGTTCTTGGGTTTGTTGAACCTGATGGCCAGGGAGGTATTAGGCCAGTTTCTTCGAGATACAGAAAGGTAAAGGCAGTATGGAACATGTTGACCATGGAAGGAATCAAATCCAATATTGTTGGATGGTGGCCTAGTAATCCTGTGGAGTCAATCAATGGTTGTATGGTTTCTAATCTTTTTCAGCAAGAGAAGAAAGGCTCCGAATTGCTAGATGTTTCGAATTGGCCTGTTGCTGAAGCATCAGTCTATCCAGAAAGTTTAATAGATCAACTTAAAGATTTACGTGTTCACCCTCTTGAAATAAGTTTGAATTTAATATCTCCGTTTGTACCTGATGTATTGAAAATGGAAAGGCAAGAGGATCAAAAATTGATGATTCTTTCAAAATTCTTGGCCCATGCTACAACAGTTCATGCTGTTGCAACCGAATTGATGGAAACTCAAGAATGGGATTTTACTGCCGTCTATCATGACGCTTTAGATCATTTTAGCCATGGTTACATGCGTTTTTATCCGCCAAGAAGAGAGCATGTCGAGAAGGAGGATTATGATCTTTATAAAAATGTTGTTGATGGCGCATACATTTTTCATGACATGATGCTTGAAAGATTGCTAGGTATGATTGATAATGATACCACGGTAATTGTTGTTTCTGACCATGGTTTTCATTCTGATCACTTAAGACCAATCTCAATTCCTAAGGTTCCTTCAGGTCCAGCAATTGAGCATGCACCATATGGTATTTTCGTAGCAAAAGGCCCAGGAATTAAAAAGGGAGAGCAGATTTTTGGCGCAAGTGTATTGGATGTTACACCAACTTTATTGGCAATAATGGATTTACCTATTGGTAAAGATATGGATGGAAAACCATTAACATCAATTTTTGAGGGTGAAAAAGAACTAAAGTATATCGAAAGCTGGGAAAATGTAGATAAATATGGTGGTGAACTTTTAGACACCGCTAACAATCAAACCTCCAACAATGAAGCAGCTCTTCAACAGTTAATAGATCTGGGTTATATTGACGATGTTGCTCAAGGTGAAGGAGGTAGTGATCAAATAAAAGCACAGATAAAAGAAAATAATTTTTATCTAGCCAAATCATATGCAAGCGCAGGTTTCAATGAAGAATCTTTGGAAATACTTCTTGAAATTGAGGACAAATCCAAACCGGATTATCGAATTCTTACAGACATCGTGAATTGTGCTATTCGAACCAAAAGATACAATCTTGCCAAGGAATACATTGCATTCATTAGGAAAGCAAAAGTATTAGGTGAAAATCAATTGGATATCATGGAAGCCAAAATTCAGATTGGAATGAATCAACCAATGGAAGGTATTCAATTGTTGAACAAAGTATTAAAAGAAATGCCTGATTCCATTGATTTGTTGATGGATTTAGGAAGGGTATACAATGCCATTCAAAAAAAGCAAAATGCACTTGATTGTTTCAATAGAGTGCTCAATTATGATCCTGAAAATGCATACGCATACTATGGTAAAGGCTTGGCATATTTGAGAGCCGAAGACTATGAAAATGCTGTTGAAGAATTTCTAAATGCTATAGAACGTTTGTATCATTTCCCTGTTGCCCATTTGCATCTAGGTGAAACATTAGCCTTAATGAAGGAATATCAAGCCGCGATTGATACCCTCGAATTGGTGCGAACAATGATGCCAAGGGTAACAAAGATTTATCGATGGTTGCTTGATCTTTATGAAGTTACCGAAAATGAGCAAAAAACTAGAGAATATAAAGCCATTTTGTCTAAAATACAATTGGGAACAAAAACGATTATTAGTGGCCTTCCTGGTGAAAAATTATTCCAAGCTTTGGAGTCCTTGTCTAACAAAAATGTGCATATCGGAAATTCAAAAGATGTGTTCAATTCTCAGGTTCTTAATGTGATGAACCCCGATTGGCTGTCTGAATATACTGGCGATGTCATCTACGTGCCTATGCAATATTTTGGAGCATTAAACGCCAAGTTTGAATACAAGTTTATTTTTATTAAAGATGAACCTGAGCAAGTTATGGATTATATGAATGGATTGATGAAAATGAGGAAAAGTTCTTTCAATCCTGAATTATTAGCTGACCTGCTAAATTTGGAGAAAGGAACGATGTCGTGGTTCAATCAGCAACCTAATTTGGATATATCCTACATAAACGATATCCGTAAATTGGATGTTTTTGTTTAAACTTTCTAGTTTTTAATGAAAATAAATCGATTTTTTTACTTAAAATTGCCACAGTTAACTTAAAATTATTTTCATATGAAAAAAAATCTACAATCTAGATTGTCAAAGTACACTGCTGCGGCTACTGCAGTTGTTGGAGCTGTTGCTGGGGCAAATGGACAAGTTGTTTACACAGACATTAATCCTGATGAGGTTCATGATGCTGCAAACAATGGTGGTCCTGAATTTGGTCTATTAGACTTGAACAATGACGCTACTTTAGATTTCTTTGTTTATTCAATTGATACTACCCTTGGTGGTACAACTAATGTTAAAACTACCTTGGTAGCACCTTATGGTACTTTAGGAAATGCAGTTGCTGGAGATACGCCTTCTGGTTATGATTATGCATTTGCTATGACATCTGGAACAAACATTGATGCTGCTACTGCATGGATTGTACCTGCATCTTCTGGTGCTTTATCTATGGCTCTTAATGTAGATGGCGTTTTCCCTTATACATCATACTGGGCAAACGGTGTTACTGACAGATACCTTGGTTTGAAGTTCTTCGTTAATGGAAATGCACACTACGGTTGGGCACGTTTAGACGTAACTGCTGATGGAGATGTATTCGTAATGAAAGATTATGCTTACAACGCAACTCCAGGTGCTGCAATTCAAGCTGGTCAAATGGCTGGAATGAATTCAACTGAAATGGAAAACAATC
>CANJNE010000008.1 GCA_947475275.1 Flavobacteriales bacterium
CTTAATTCTATCATTTAGGATTTCACCCCATTCATGAAATATCACCTTGATTGGGTTGTTTGTTTTTATGTTTTTGGTAATTCCAAAGACAATTGGCTCTTCTTTCTTCTCTTCGATGAAAGTACCGAACATCCTGTCAAAAATGATGAGCACATTTCCATAATTGTGATTGATGTATTCTGGATTCGAGGCATGATGAATTTTGTGATTTCGTGGGGTATTGAACCAAAACTCCATCCATCCCAAATGACCTATGAGTTTCGTGTGTTGAAAAACACCAAACAAAAAACCGATATTGGAAACTGCAAATACCATGTAAGGATTAAATCCAAGCAAGATTAAAGGTGTCCAAAAAGTAATGTGGACAAGAATATTTAAAAAAGGAAGTCGAGCAGCAGTTGTAAAGTTGAACAATTGGGAAGAGTGGTGATTAACATGAATCGCCCAAAGTATGCGCCACTCATGACTCAAACGATGGAACCAATAATAAACGAATTCATTAACAATAAAAAGTAAGATCCAAACAGGGATACTGTTCTGGAATTTCCAAATGGAGTATTGAGACAGATAAATCCATAATCCAAGCCATAATCCTTCAAAAATAACGCGATTCAAAACGGCAAGAATTCCGAGTGAGATATTTAATACCGAGTCTTTTAAGTCGTATAGTTTTAATTGATGTTTGCGGTCATAGTTCACCTCAAAAGCTATTGCTGCGGTGTATAAAATGATAAATATGACAAATGACAATGACATAAGACTATGTTTTTGATAAGTAAGACGCAATAATATCGTTTACTTTTTCAGGTTGTTCATACATGCACAAATGACCCGTGTTTTCTACGATTTCAAAGTTTTTGGTTTGAAGCAATTTGCGATGCACATTTCCGTGTCTTTTAAGTAGCGTTACTTTGTTATGTCTGCTCCAAACCAATAGGTGTTCTGGTATCTCATAATCTTTTGTAATTAAATCCATGTTAAAGGTATGGACGGAAAAAAACAAATTTACTCTGGATCGCGTGTGCTGAGGATCTTTCAATTTTGACAAATACCTTAGGAATAATGGTGTTTTGTTATCTACTTTTTTACCGAAAAGCACTTTAGGAAATTGCGTTTTAACAGGTGTTTTGGTGAATAAAAACGTGAAAAATCGTTCCAGAAATTTCTTGCGTTTAGGCTTGACATGCACAGAACTAATAAGATTTCTCAATGGCTTCAACGGAAAAATTAAACTTCCTGGACAAGGGTTGAAAAGAATGAGCTTTTTAATGTTTCTGTTTTTTTGAATTACATAATTCAATGCAGCTGAAGCACCAATACAATTACCTATTAGTATGGGATTTTTCAATTCCAATTTTTCAATGAACTCCGCTAAAACTTGCGTCAACAATTCAAGTGATATCATTCCTTTCGGTGTTGATGATTTCCCGAAACCAGGCCAATCGATACCGAAAACCCGATAAGATTTTGAGAAATGCTCGATTTGATATTCCCAACTGTACCAAAAACCACCGCCATTATGCAAAAATAGCATGGGCTCGCCCGAACCTGCTTCTACATAATTGATTGCTAAATCCGATATTTTGATATGCTGTTCTGTCATTTTTGAGACTTAGACGGTGAACAAAACGGTTTCAAAAAAGCCAATTCTTCAAGTATAGCTGCAGTTTCTTCTTCATTCAGTTTTTCATATGAACTTTTACTTTTATGACCAACTTTTTCTTTCCGTTCATCCATTTTGATTATTCCTTCTGGAAATTCAAGGAAATTTGAAATACGTTGCCATTCATTGGAATTGGTATCGACTAAATCGTAAAAATTGATTTTAAGAAATTGGTTATTGTAATGCAAGTTCAAATTTTCTTCGGCCATTTTGTACCAGCTGATTAAAAGGCTTTTCGTTTCTTGTTTTACACGCTCATTTTGTGGAATAGACGTGAAAATGCCATACAATGAGTGTCCCAAGTGGATAGTTGAAGGAATCGTTTCTTTCGGATTGCGATTGATGTTGAGAATTTTAGCATCAGGAAAAATGCGACTTAAAGCACCAATTTTATTCATCATTAAAGGGTTCTTTGAAACGAAACGACGGCTGTTATTTCTATTGAAAACAAAGTTATGTCTTTGCACCAAACGGAAATACCTGTTCATTATTCTTTGCTTTCTTTTCTCAGGCATCGTGTCATCGAATTGTAAAAATTCTTGAAAAAATTTCGAATCCGCATAGAAAAAGTTGAAGTAAAGTGTGGTCAGGTTCCAAACCAATAGTCCTTCATCTTCCTCTGGCATATTCAAACCTATCAAATGAATGGTTTTTAATTTTCCGATCACCAAGTTTTCTAATCCTAGAATGATGCGTTTCAATGGAGCACCAATCAGCTTATCCAATTTGAATATTCCCCATATCAGATATTTCTGCAGAATTGAAGGCGCAAATACAATTTCCCAGAGTTTTACTGCGGTAAAGTGATCTCGATTATTAGCAAATGAATGGAAAAGAAAGGTTGTTCCACTTCGCGGTGCGGCAATGATAAAGACCGGATTTGAAATTTTTTGCCAAAAAAATCTAGGAAAGAAAATAAAATCCAGGGCAAGAAATAAATTGTTCATGAACAGCAGAGCAAGGAAAAGAGGACAAACGAGAATACAAACAACAATTCTTTTTAAATTGAACCATCGCATATTCTTCTTGTCAAAAGAAAATATTCCGAATAGGAATTGAAACAAAAGTTTTAACGTCATTCAGATCAATACTTTAACAATACACTACCGATTGAAAATCCAGCCGATGTTCCACTAAGTAAACAAATATCGCCTCTTTTGATTTCATTTTTTTCAACTGCATCAATAAAAGTTAATGGTATGGAAGCTGCAATGCAGTTACCATATTTATAAAGCGTTACCTTCATTTGTTCTTGTCTCAATTTATAAAGTTTCGTAAATACGCCCATCCCCATTCTAGACGCTTGATGAGGAACGATGATGTCTGTAGTTGAAACAGTATAAGGCAGATCATCAAAAAACCAATCCATAAAATCGGGGATATAATGTTTAGCCATTTTTAATAACTTTCTGCCATTCATTTTAAAGGAATGCAGTTCTTGATTGTAAGCATGTTCTTTAAAAAAGAATTTATTTCCCCCACCTTCAATAATGGTATCGTAAACACCTTCAGAATAGGTGCGCTGACCTCCTTTGATGAACTGTGAAGATTGATTTTCATCATAACTCAAAACCATCGCTGCAGCACCATCGCCAAATAGCGTAAGCGTTTCCCAGTTTTTCGGATTGATACCTTTTGAAGAAATCTCTGAGCTTACTATCAAAATATTCTTGTATGATTTGCCATCAAGCAATTTGGATGCGAAATCAAATGCAGCAACAAAACTTAGGCATGTGCTGTCAATATCGATTGCAGGAACATGGTATTTTTCTCCACCTTTCATTTTTGCTTTAATGATGCTTGCTTGATTCGGTAAGGGATAATCATAGGTGCCACTTCCCGAGATAATCATGTCCAAATCTGAAAGTTTCAGTCCTGCATCTTCAAGTGCAGCTTCTGCAGCTTTAGCACCCATAAATCCGTTGCACTCATGCGAAGCAATATGGCGTTGTTGTACACCGGAATATTTTTCAGACCAGCCTTTAGGAAGATTGAACTTGTTCTCCATTTCTTGTGAAGTAACCAAATTTGGGAGGTATTTGCCCATCCCAACAATGCGTATTGGTTTAGATTGATTCATTTTTTATACGTCTAAGTTTTGATCCGCGTTCAAATGGGAGGTTTTCCAATCTGCTGACTTGAACATCAAAACAGTTATTGAATTCGAGTAATTTTTGAATTTCATGCTGAGCTTTTAAAAAAAGATCTGAACTGCCATCAATGAATAAATTTAATTGTGACTTGCTTTTTTGAATGAGGATGTAATTATGAATGCCTGAATCGGCAAGAATAATTGCCCGGCGAAAAAAATCAGGATAAATGCTTATTTCGATCCTGTCTTTGTTTATAAAACAAAGTTTATCGTCAGATCTTCCTTCAATTTGAGCAATCGCTGTCGATTTTAATCCGCATGGACAGTTTTTTAATTCGTGAATGATATCATTCAGTTCATATCGAACAACAGGTTGTGTTGAACGCATCAAATCTGTAATTATAGGATGAAAACGCGTTTGTTCTTCATCCAAATATTTTTTCTCAATGATTAAATAATCTTCATGAAAATGAAGGTTTCCTTCTTCGCAAGTGCTTGCCAAAAGTCCTTCTGTACATTGGTAAACTTGATGGATTTTCTGATTGAATATTTTTTCCAAATAACGTTTGTCTTCGGGGTACAGAACCTCTGCAACTGAGATTACTTTTTCAGGTTTGATTTGCAGCTGTTTTGATTCGATGTATTTGGCTAATTCAATCAGGCAACTTGGCTGCGCAACAAGGATATTGGGTTGAAGTTCAATTAAAGATTTGAGGTGTTTTTCAACAGGAATCAAAAGATCATAAAATTCAAATCGCAACAGTTTTGAAGCAACTGAATTGTATAAATTACTATTTGCCCTTAAGAAAAACGCCACTTTACGTTTTTTAAATTGGAATCCAATAACACGATTGAGTACCGCAGCAACCCATTGCGCGCGTTCGTTATCAGATGCCAAAAACAGTCCTCGATTTCCGCTTGTGCCTGATGAAAGTCCAACTGTAATTCCATTTATTGTTGGCGCAAAATCACGCGAATTTTCAGCTTCAAGTGCGATATGCATGGCATCTTCTAGTTCAATACCTGTGGTGTTTATTGATGTGAAATTTTCCATGAACGCTTGCTTTTGCATTATTGGAAATTCCTTAAGCTTTTTGTCTGAAAATTTGTTGTAAAAAGGTGATTTGGAAAGTACTTTTTTGAAGTTCCTCCATCGTTTAGACTGAAGTGCGCCTATTTTTGAACCATAGCGAAAATGTGTCCATTTAAAGCGAACGAGATAACCAAGTATTTTTAATTTAAAGCGCATGGAAATCTATTTTATCACTTACCAATTTATCAGTCGTTTGACTACAATGTGTTGGAACGAGTTTGACATCTGAATGCAATTGGTGAAAGGTATTTAATTTCATAACCGTTGCTTTGAAGTCGCTCCAGGAATGAAAGAACAATCTCACAATGGGATTTGGTAAGTGCATTTTTCTATAGGTTTCTTCATTCCAACAAGCATCGGCGATGAGGAAATAGGATTGTTTTTGGGTTTCTAGTTTGACGCCAATTTGTCCGGCAGCATGTCCTGGAAGAGGAACAATAATTAGACTTTTATCATGGAATATATCGTATGTTGTCCCAAATATTTCATCATTTTTCGGTTCGGAAATTTCTTCAACAAAAGCGATTCTTTTTTCTAAATCAGCTGGTAATAAATCCTTTAAAACTCCTTTAGTGAATGCCAATTTACTTTTGAGTTTTTTGGTGTAATGGTATGCCGTTGAAGAAGTGTAAATTGTTGCATTCGGAAAATCTAAAAGGCCACCAATGTGATCGGCATGAAAATGTGTGAGAATGATATGTTTTATCTCCTCAGGATCTATGCCATTTCGAAGCAATTGATTTTTTATCTCGTCCTCCTTTTTAATTTCAACCTTTGTGATTTTCGAATAGATGTTGTTTGGAAAACGTCGTGTTGCCTCATAAAATCTTCCGGTATATGCGGTGTCGTACAAAATCAAGCCTTTTTCCGGATGTTCAATCAAACCCCATAATGCGTGAAATTTGATGTTGCGCTTTTTACCGTTGCGTAATGCATGGTTTTCTTTTGCCCAACAAAATCCGGCGTAATTGAGATGTAGCTTAGTTTTCCTCATTATTTCTGTACCATTGAACAAACTCCATTATTGCCTCATCTGTACTCACCTTCGGAACATAACCAAGAAATTCCTTCGCCTTCGTAATATCCATAGTAAAAGACTTGGCTAGCGTACCAACACCATATACAGTCAAGGTTGGTTCTTTTTTATTTGTGATTTGTGATTTCAATTCCATCACGCCTGCAATTGTTTTAACAATTCCGTAAGGGATTTTTTTATGGGTAAGTTGGCGATTCATTTCTGCCAGTACCAGGCTTATTTTGTCCCACAATACGACAGGTTCACCATTTGTAATATTGTAATGTTGTCTTAATGCTTGGTTTGGAGCATAAATTGAAAGCTGAATTGCATCAACTACATTCTCAACAGAAGTTAAATCAACGATATTCTTGCCATCACCAATTATTCGGAGACGACCTTCATCAAAAGCGCGCACCAAGCGAGGCATGATTACCGTATCACCACGACCGGTTAAAGCTCTTGGTCTTAATGAGATGAAATCCAAGTTTGATTGTTCCAATTCCATTTCTGCCATTCGTTTGGTTTTGGCATATTCATTAATGAACCGATGGGGCAGAGGATCGCTTTCCTTGATGTTGAAACGGTCTTTTCCATTAAAGTACATACTTGGCGTGGAAATATAAATGAATCGTTTTACACCATTCAATTCGGCGAAATGAATCAAATTTTGAATGCTTTTTACATTTGCTGAATGAAACATATCGTAACTTCCCCATGGAGAAGAAAGTGCAGCTGCATGAATAATCGCATCAACGCCAGAAACGATTTTTGCAACAAATTCTTTATCTGCTAGATCTCCGAGTTCGTAACTCACTTTTGGATCAAAAATATGATGGGTGGGTTTGATGGTTCTACCCGTTGCCGTAATTTTATCAATTCCTTGATTTGCAATGAGTTTTTCCAAGGTTCTAAATCCCAAAAATCCTGTAGCTCCGGTTAATAGTATGTGCACTGACTTCGCTTTAGTTTGGTAAATATAAACTTAATGGGCAAGGAACTAAAACGAAATAACGCAATGCAGTAAAGGTGAGTTGTGAAATTCGTAATTACAAGTGTTATCTCAAGGCATCATCTTTCAAAATATGAATAAAATGAAAGCCTTTAGGGCCAAAACCTTCGTTGTAAAATAATTTGTGTGCTTTGAAATTTGTGGTATAGGAATCTAGAGCCACCATGGAGCAGTTTTCTTGAACTGCCTTTTCTTTTAGATAATCTATGATTGCTTTTCCAATTCCTTGTGAACGGTATGCTTGAGCAACAATAAAATTGTCTATTTCCAAATATTTTCCACACCAAAGCTTGTAACCTATCCAAAAACCAGTAACCCCAGCGCAAACTTCGCCATCAAATGCTGCAACTTGACCGTATTGATTATTGGGTAGCATCAATTCCAATTCCTCCATGTATTGTTCTTTTGTCAAACTCGGATACAATTCATGAAGAACAGGAAAAACGACAAGCATTTCTTCCTTCGTTTTTAATTCTTTGATTATCATCTCGCAAAAATTAATTCTTCAGTAAACATTTCATAAATTCTTCGGTATTCATCATACCAAGAGCTGCTTTCGGTAAAAGAATGTGCTTCAACAGGAAAAACAGCAAGTTCCCAATTTTCCTTACCCAATTCAATAAATTTTTGAGAAAGTCTTACTACATCTTGAAATTGCACGTTATCATCCACCATTCCGTGTAACATAAGTAGTCTGTCTTGTAAATTATTCGCGTAATAAATCGGTGAACTTTTTCGGTATGCATCTGGGTCTGTGTTAGGATAATTTAAAATGTTGGAAGTGTATTCGTGATTGTAATGGAACCAATCTGTAACGCTTCTCAGTGCAGCGCCGCAAGCAAAAGTACCAGGTTTGGTTAATAAGCCCATCAGTGTGATGAATCCACCATATGAACCACCATAAATCCCAACGCGATTGGAATCTATATTCAACTGATTAACCAAATAATTTTTTGCATCCACAAAATCTTCTAGATCTCGACCGCCCATATGTCGGTATATCGCGGTTCGATAAGCTCTGCCATATCCTTCACTTGCTCGGTAATCAACATCCAAAACAGTATATCCTTCGGCGACAAGCATATTATGGAACATGTATTCTCTGAAATAATGACTCCAATAGTTATGTGCATTTTGCAGGTAACCTGCCCCATGAACAAACAAAACGGCGGCTCCATTACTTTGAGAAGTTTCAGGTTTGTATAATCTTGCATAAACAGGAATGCCGTCGGAAGCAGTAATGGTAATTACCTCAGGTTTGATCCAATTAATCCCTTTGAATTCATCAGAAGTGGAGTAGGTGAGACGTGTCCATTTTGCGTTCGGTTTATTTTCGGTTAGGTACAATTCCCATGGAAGATCAGAAGCGGAAAACCTCACAACCAATTGTTTTTCATCAGGAGAAACAACAACATCATGAAAACCATCTTTTGTTAGAATTGGGATTAATTTACCATCACTAATTTGTAAATGATAGAAATCGCGATTTCCAGGATGCGTCTTGTTTGCAGTGATATAAAAAAGTTTCCCGTTTGAAGAAAGTTGAACATTGTGAACTTCCCAATTACCATTTGTAAGTTGTGTTCTTTTTTTTGTAGTTGTGGAATAGGTGTACAAATGAGAATATCCACTTACTTCTGATTGAAAATAAATGGTTTCATTATCCTTCAACCATCCCAAAGTTCCAGATTCCTCGTTCCAAGAACCAATCCCAGGACCTCCAATCCATGCTTCATCATGTTGGTGATCGATTTCGGTAAATTTTCCGGAGGTCAAATCAATTAGCACGATCCAAAAATCTTTATTGTCATAGCTTCTTACATCGCAAAGTGCGGTGTTTTTTACCTCGTTAAAAACTAATGGATGCATTATGATGTTTCTGTCTTTTTCGTATTTCGCAGTATCGTTGAGGTAAGCTGGTTTTTTGCGAATAGCTGTGAGTGCAGAAAAATCGATGTAAAAAACCGTGTCTAATTCACGATTGTAGAGACCTAATTTGTGTGAAGGATCTTCATTACTTACTTTGTTTCTAGCTGGAAATGTATGGGCATGACCATCAGAACTTATGAATTCCATGACTTCAGTTTCTTTATTTTCAGGATAATCTGAAAGCATAAAACTGATGAAATTGCTACTTGGATCGATTTGAAGATTTTCAACGTATCTGCCATCCTTTGAAATTATTTTGGGTTTATCGAGTAAACTAAATTCATTTTCTGTATACCAATCGTTGAGATTTTCTTGTTTTTTTAGGAATTCAAAATGTTCCAACTCCTCTTTTTCCATTAAAGAAGAATCTTTGGTTTTTTCTTCAGAAAGTTCATCAGAAAATTCAGTTAGCTGAATAACCGATGCTGCACTTTTGTCATAAAGAAACAAATTACTACCCTGCTTAAACGCTACCAAATTTGGGTTATTTAACCTCTGAATTTTAGAAATGTCCGAATTCGTTTGGTAAACTACTTTAGGGAGATTCAATCCTTCGGTAACATAAATCAAAGCGCCCTCTAATTCGTAGTACCGGTCACAATATTGTGCTTGTTTTGGATCGAAGTATTCGAACCATTCGTCTTTAACTTTTGTGTAATTTATGAGTGATTTTGTGATGTCAAAATAATAACTTGAGCTTCCTGGATTTCGTTCCGGATTCCAATTGAAAAGTATCTTTTTCCCATCACGACTCCAATTTGCTGATTCTGGAAGATAACCGACAAAATCATGACCTTTCATGATATCCTTAAGAACTATTCCTGATGGGGAATCTGTGTTTTGAGAAAAAACGGTAAATGAAAAAATAAGAAATACAAAAATGATTCGCATAATAAGACTTTCTTTAGATTTCAAAAATACCAAATCTTTTAAGATGCCTAATCAGCGTTTGATCATTCCGATTTCAAAACATACATGTTGTATTTAAACTCCAAATTAAAAGTCTTTTTCGCTGCTAACAGATAAAGTGGACTCGCATAAAAAGGTTCAAAAATGAGCACTGCAGCACTTCCAATACCCATGGGAATTGTGATAGCAGTAATGCTTCCTAAAATTGCCCCAAAGATGCGTATACCTTTATTAGGTTTTTTGATGATCTGAATGGATGAAATTGGAATTTCTTTTCCTGAAACTACTATTGTAGCGCTATTTTTGATTTGGAGAAATCCCTTTATTTTTTCTTCATTTCTAGTAATGACAACAACTTTCTGATTTTCCATTATATAATGTGATTTCGAATCATCTGTTTTTTTCTGAAGGGCAAGAATAAATTGCTTTTCGCTTGCACTAGATTTTGGAATATCTTTAATTTCCGAGGTTGAATGATTAATATCTTGACTTAAACATATAGGAGTTGAAATTAAAACAAGTAAAAGGCTTAAAAAAGTATTCATATTCATTGTTTTTAATGTAAATAGTAAATCTCGTAATCGTTTACAAGGTCATATTTTTTCTTAATTAGCATCAACAAAAAGGGAGTAGCGGAAGCTGGTATGAAAAGAACAGGAATTCCCCATCCCACAAGATATAATGTAAAAAGGGTAGTAGTTGAACCTGTAATTCCGCCTGCGACCTTCAAACCTTTTGAACTTTTTGTAAGTGTTTTAATGTCATTTAGAAAAAGTTGTTTACCTCCAATGTATATTTCATTATTGTTGCCGAAAGAAAGTTTCCCCTTTATGACTTCATTAAGTTTCGTCACAACCTTTACATGGCTTTCTTTTTTAATTATGATTGTTTTCTGATTTCCTGACTTCTTTTTAAGCATCAGAATTTTAATGTTATGCCCTAATTGGGAATGAACATTGTTATTGCTATCAATGGCATACATTGAATCAATATTTGATTCAGTAAATTGGTAAGTATTAGTGGTTTCTGGATAAAACCGTTTTTTTGAAGCAACAGATAGAATTATTGTGTCTATCAATTCTCTTTTGATTTCCCTGGGCACTGCGCAAACATCACAACAAATAAAATAAATGATTTTTCGTTTTTGAATTTCTTGAATTAAACAGGTCATTGTTTCGCCTGAATTAAGGATAATGGAGTCACACGCTAGCACATTTTTTGTCGAATCATCAAGTGTTTGAGATTTGAATTGAAGCGGAAAAAGCGACAGAATTAATAGGCAGATAATTGTTTTCATTAATAGAA
This sequence comes from Flavobacteriales bacterium, assembly GCA_947475275.1. Lineage (GTDB taxonomy): Bacteria > Bacteroidota > Bacteroidia > Flavobacteriales_D > Crocinitomicaceae > M0103. The sequence goes on from CANJNE010000008.1 coordinate 11,019, forward strand.
GTTGGTGTTTTTTTATGCAATTATAGTTGAAATTTGTTCGGTTTATTCAAACAAAACTCCGAATATGCCAAAGCATATCCGAAGTTCTTGTTGTTCTAGTTGTAAAACTTTATTTGTTAATTGGCGTTTTGCTTTTTTGAACATTGAATCCAACATTTAAACCTACCATACCACCTTTTCGTTGGGAGGAATAAAATGCATTCACTGGAATATTCAAAGCTCCTGCGTGGAACGTTCTTCCAAATGCAACCACGAACATGGTGCTGATACCTAAGTCACCTCTTGTGTCTCCATATTTCGTATCGAAATTGTACTTTGAATTAAATTGGTCAGGACTTGGCGTTGTAAAAAAACCATTCACCAAATATTGAGGGTCTGTTGAATAGGTTTCGTATGCATAATTGTTCCAATCGTTTTGAGAAAAATACCTTCCGTCAGCTGAAAATGTTTTATCTTCATCAAAGAAGCCATATGAGGATTTCTTTATTGTAAATCCAGGTCCGAAAGCAAATTCCCAACCTGCTTTACCGAAACGCAAACCGTTTAATAATGTAATAGAAGGAATAAATTTACCTTGTTCGAGTCCGTTTACATTTACGATTCCTTCTACCAATGCTGAAAAGTTTTCTGTACCAACGTATTGTGCCTCCAGTTGATAGCCAATCATGCTCACCGCAGGAAAAATATCCAATCCTCCTTGATCTTGACTTCTAGTTGCGAATTCATTCATAGATCCAACCATATAAGCATATCCAATTCTAGGTCCGCTATTGTTGATTCTTCCTACATTGTTTGACGTGATAGGTTCGTTTTTAAAAGCCAATTTGTCGGTTAGCTCTTTCTCAACTGCCACTCCCATCATTTCTTTAATCAATACTTCAATCATACGTTGCAATTCCAACTCTTGATTGTCGTATTCACCAACAGCACTTTTGAATACTTGCTGGTTTTTAACATCAATCATCTTCAGTGTGATTGCGATTTTGTTACCTAATCCATCAAAGCTACCGCACATTACATAGTCAACATTCAATTTTTGACCTAATTTAATTAGGCAAGATTGCCCATAACAATCACTTTGAAAATTGGAATCTCCTTCAATAACATCTGCCATATCGAATTCATCTAAAACACTATGCTGGCTCAATTTAATGAGTTCCAATCGCATCATTTTGGCTACAGTGGTCGGTTTGTTTTGTAAGTTATTCACATTAGGATTCGCAACTGCAATTGTTGGTTTAATTGTTTGTGCGAAAAAATAGATTGGCATTATCGCCATTAAAATCAATGATATTTTTCTAATTGTTTTCATAATTAAGTTTTTGTTGAACAAATATTTGCCATTTAATTGTGTATATCAAAACTGAATACCGAAGGTTGAATTCCATTAGTTGCGTTAAACGCAATTAATGCAAAGTTTAGCTCAATTCTAAATCAGCTGCCATTTTATTTTTGAAATTATTAATCGTGCGATCAAATTCATAAAAGAAGTTGTTTCGTTGTCTTTCATTGACCTCACTTATTAAACTAGAATTGGCAATTTGTTTATCAATAATATGCTGCGTGTCGGCTAAATAAGCTGGGTCATTTGTATCCAAGTAATTCATTACGTTGTGCGTTATAAACAAACCGGATGCATTTTTACTTTTATACAAGAATGTAGAATCTGTATTTACGGTTTCATTCAAATACATTTGGAAGGTATTCCCAGAGGCTGGAGCTTGGGTACCGAATGTGAATTTTTTTCCAAGTATTGCTTGTTCTTTAAGGTGCGCTGATAACAATAGCATTCGATCACAAAGGAAAAGCGCATAATCAGGATTCTTGAATTGATGGCAATTAAAGTAGTAGAGCATTTGTCTTAAAAATCCACGCATGAATTCTTGGTCATAGATTTCTGTTGATGGTATACTATTGTATAATTGCAAAATATCTCTGCCTATTGCAAATGCATTGTCGCTGGTTTTTTCATGTTCAAACATTACGTCCCGATAATCCTCGAGGTGTAAATGCGTTTTTGCCCAGAAAAACAATCGGAATCGAACAAGTTGCGGAAAGTTAAGCAATTGAAAAAATTGGGTGTTGTTTACTGAAATTATTATTTCAGGTTGTTCCATTGATTTCAATCTTTGGAATGCTTTTAAAATTCCTTCAAGGTAGGATTCCAATTTGAAATCGTAGGTATTAAGTGGCGGATAACTGAAGGTTACATGACCTACAGATAATTCCATCAAGGAGTCAAAAGAGATGGAGAAATGCTTACATATTTTTCTTACCTCTTCAATAGTCAATAAAGTTTCTCCACGGTATCTTCTGTAAACTGCGTCGGTACTGACACTAAGCACTTCAGACAATACGTTTCCTAATGTATCTTGACCTGAAATCCGATGTTTGATGATTTGAAAAAGTGTAGATTGAATATCCTGCTTCATAGTTCTGAACATAAATATCGCATTAATATTTTAAATTTACCATATCAAACTAGGACTTCTCGAAAAATAGTGTACCTTTGCACCCTTAAATTCACATTATTTATAAACCGAGGTTTCGAACCTCATATTGTAAACTTAAATTATGGCAACTAGAATTAGATTGCAAAGACACGGTAAGAAAGGGAAGGCTTTCTTTCATTTAGTAGCTGCAGACAGCCGTGCAAAAAGAGATGGTAAATTCATCGAGAAATTGGGTACTTATAACCCTAATACAAATCCAGCCACAATTAACATCAATTTTGAAAGAACTTTAAGTTGGGTTCAAGTTGGAGCTGAAATGAGTGATACAGCAAGAGCGATTCTTTCTTATAAAGGCGTTTTGCACAAAAACCATTTATTGAAAGGTGTAACTAAAGGTGCCTTAACATTGGAGCAAGCTGAGGAAAAATTTAATGCTTGGTTGGCTGAGAAAGATTCTAAAATTACAGGTAAAAAAGATGGTTTGGCTAAAAATGCTGCTGAGGATAAGGCTGCAAGATTGAAAGCTGAAGCTGATGTTAACGCTGCTAAAGCTGCTGCTGTTGAAGCTAAAAACAATCCTGTAGTTGAAGAGGAAGTTATTGCTGAAGCTGAAGAAACTGCAACTGAAGAAGAAACTTTAACAGAAGAAGGAACAACAGAAGCAGGAACAATAGAAGAAGTTGCATCTGAAGGTGAAACTTCAGAAGAAACTGTAACAGAAGAAGGAACAACAGAAGCAGGAACAATAGAAGAAGTTGCATCTGAAGGTGAAACTTCAGAAGAAACGGCAACAGAAGAGCCAGCTTCAGAACAATAAAATAATGAATAAAGCAGATTGCTTTCATTTAGGTTATATTGCGAAACTTCACGGATTTAAAGGTGAAGTTTCGTTGTTTTTAGACGTTACCAATCCATCAGATTACCAAACCCTTGATGCTGTTTTTATTGAAATCAACGCTCAATTGATTCCTTTCTTTATTGAATCCATTAAGTTGAAAAACAAAGGTTTTGCGGCAGTAAAGTTCGAAGGTGTAGACGACGAAACGAGTGCAAGGAAATTGCTTCGAATGCAAGTGTTTCTGCCCGAACAAATCTTACCTAAACTAACTGGTATTAATTTTTACGACCACGAAGTGGTGGGGTTCAAAGTTATAGATGTAACTTACGGTGAGGTAGGGATTTTAGAAGCCGTTATTGATTTCCAAGTGAATCCGTTGATTCAAATAATGAATGAAGATAAAGAAGTGCTCATTCCATTAAGAGAAGGCTTGGTTCAGAAAATTGATCGCAAAAACAAAGTCATGCATATTGATGCACCTCCCGGACTTATCGAATTGTATCTAGGATAGTTTAAGATTTATTGTAAATTTTCACCGATATTGTAAAAAATAGTCTTATGATACGAAACCTTTTTCTGTTATTAGTGATTTGTAGCGCTAATAACTTCTATTCCCAAAATCAATTTGATTCAAAATATTTCTCTTCGGTTCCAATTAGAGCAGAAGACTTTATTTTAGATGGAGAAAATTCAATTGTCATAGGAAATACTGAATTCGGAAACAGCGGATTTTTTTCTACAATTAATAATTCTGGTGACATCAATTTTAAACTTAAATTTTCTAGTTCAAATGCATTAGGTCTAAAGAAAATAATTCGATTAAAGGATTCCTCATTTGTTACTGTGGGGTACGCGAATTCTTCCGATGGTTTGTGCGTTCGACTAAATAGTCAAGGTGATACCTTGTGGACAAAAACATTTGGAAACGCCACAGGTACGGATGTAATCGTTAAAGATATTGTTGAAGACCAAGACAGCAATTTAATTTTGGTGGGTAATAGCGGAACTCGCGGAATTGTTTTGAAACTGTCTAGCGCCGGAAGTATTGTTTGGTCCAAAGAATTGAATTCTACAAATGTTAGTGTTGCATTTTTTGAATTGAATGCCTTAGATGTGCAATCGAATGGGAATGTCGTTATTGCAGGAACTGAAACGATAACTGGACAAGGTGGAAAAGGTTTTCTTATCGAATTGGATTCTAACGGTTCGGCTGTTCAATCAATAAGATGCAACGAATCGACAAGTTTTCGAGATTTGAAAATTATCAATGGAACAGTGTATGGATTTGATGAGATGCAGGGTTCTTTGTTTCAAGTTGACCAAAATTTTAATTTTCAATGGGCCAATACCTACTGTAACTTCATGAGTAGCCAAATGGGGAACGATGCCTTCATCGAGCAGGATAATGCCAATAATGTGCTTTTTACACTCAACGATGGGTTTTACGGTCACGTTTTAAAGATTGATTCATTGGGCAATCCTTTGAATGAACGCTCTGTAATAGGAATGTCTATAAAGTCTTTGGAAAAACAGGATGGAACACCTGTGGTTTTAAGTAACGGGCCAGTTTTAGGTTTAAAGTCATCTTTTGTCAGTATTCCACACTTTGGTTTGATGCATGGTGTTTCCAATCAATGTTCTTTTGAGCAGAGTTCATTTGCTTTTCCATATCAATTTACCTCAAGTCCGCTTCAGTTGATCGAAACGGGAACAATCATTCCAACGCAAATACCCATTTCTATTTCTGAGATTGATTTACAATCAGAACAAGGATGCATTGATATTCTTGGAGATTTGACTGATTTGGATGCAAAGGAACAGATTGTTGTTTCACCGAATCCAAGTTCAGGTTTACTAAATATAGAATCTACATTTTCAGTTCCAACAACGGTTTCGATAGTAGATGCTTATGGTAAAGAATGTGCTCATTTTATTTTGGAGCATAGCAATTCACTTTTGGATATATCGTGCCTCGATGCAGGGGTGTATTTCATCAAAACGGAATCTGTCTCTCAGCGAATGGTACTCATAAAGTAATTTGCAAATTGTCGAAATGTCTGTATTTAGTTTCAAGGAATTCGAAATATTCCAGGCCAATTCCTCACTAAAAGTGGGGACAGACGCCATGATTTTTGGTGCATTTGTAAATACTGAAGGTAAGCAAAATGCCTTAGATATTGGAGCCGGAACAGGCGTACTCTCTCTTATGGTGGCACAACGCAACGAGGATCTTCAAATTGAAGCTATTGAAGTTGAAGAAGCGGCTGTTCATGATTGTCATTTAAACTTTGAAAATTCCAATTGGTCAAATAATTTAACACTACATAACGGGGATTTTTTACAATTTCAATTCGAAAAGAAATTTGATCTCATTTTTACCAATCCACCTTTTTACTACAAGGGATTATTATCTGGTTCCAATGCAACCAACCTTGCAAAACATAACGACTCACTTCCTTTTGAAAGCCTTTTTAAAAGAGTTTCAGAGTTATTATCTAATTACGGAGATTTTTGGATCATAGTTCCATTCGAACTTGAAAGCCTAATGATGTCATTGTCGTCAAGTGTCGATTTAGTGGTTTTCAAAAAAATAAATGTTTTTGCCAAACCAGGAAGAACCTCTAGAATTATTTTGGGTTTTTCAAATGCTACCAAATCTATTTCGGAAGAGTCATTTATTATCAGAGAAGAATCAGGAAAATACTCACAGGATTACAAAATCCTTACTCAAGATTTTCATGGTACAATCATAAATTAAATAATCACTTTAGGAACAATTTAAATTTTATCATTAAATAATTTGAAAAATCCCTTTCAAAGATGAAACTAAAGAATAAATTTGCAGGTGAAATTTTAATCTGTTGAATAAAATTGAAATTTCAAGGTTTCTTCCTTTAATTAAAAAGATTTAGATATGAATACAGGAAGTGTTGATTATTTACCGATTCTCCTCCAAATTGCTTTTATAGGTGGTTTCGTTTCTTTCGTGCTTGTAATCACTCATTATTTAGGGCCAAGATTAAAATCAAAGAAAAAAGATGCCAACTGGGAGTGCGGTATTGAGTCAGATGGTGATGCAAGGTTTCCTGTTTCGATTCGGTATTTCATGACCGCGATTCTTTTTGTACTCTTTGATGTTGAGGTTATATTTTTCTATCCATACGCAGTGAATTTTAAAGCACTTGAACTAGAAGGACTTTTAGCTGTTGTATTATTTGTAGCCTTATTTTTAACGGGCTTTTTCTATGTACTGAAAAAAGGAGCATTAGAATGGGAAAAATAGAAGATTTACAAGTTATTAATGGTGAAGGATATCAGCTGGGGCGCCTAGAGAAAGTAGTTGCTGCTGCCAGAGCAAATTCAGTTTGGCCTTTACCTTTCGCAACATCTTGCTGTGGTATTGAATATATGGCAACGATGGGAAGTAATTACGATTTGGCTAGATTTGGAATGGAACGTATGTCGTTTTCTCCGCGTCAAGCTGATTTATTAATCGTAGCAGGAACAATTTCTAAAAAATTAGGTCCAATCTTAAAACAGGTATACGAGCAAATGGCAGAACCGAAATGGGTTTTATCTGTAGGTGCATGTGCATCTTCTGGAGGGATTTTCGACACCTACAGCGTTTTGCAAGGTATTGATAGAGTCATTCCAGTTGACGTTTATGTGCCTGGATGCCCACCTCGACCTGAACAAATTATTGATGGAATCATGAAGATTCACGATATGGTTAGAAATGAACCTTTGAGAAGAAGGTATTCTGATGAATACAAATCACTGCTCAATAAATACGAAATCGAAGGAAATGAAGAATAGTTTAACAAATGATGCTGTTCTTCAGCAATTGAAATCGGAATTTGGTGAAGCTATAATGTCTTCAGAGAACCCATTCGATTTATTAACTGTGGAAGTGGAGACCTCTAAATGTAAAGACATTATTGGATGGTTGAAAACAAATCCTGAATTGCAAATAAATTATCTTACCAACATCGGAGCTGTTCATTATCCTGATTTAAGAGGTCGTGAATTGGCAATGGTTTATCATATTCATAGTTTGGTGAATAACTTCAGAATTCGCTTAAAAGCATTCCTTTCAATTGATAGACCCGAAATTGATTCTATTGTGGATTTATATGCAGGTGCTAATTGGATGGAACGTGAGACATTTGATTTTTACGGAGTAATTTTCAATGGGCATCCCAATTTAAAACGTATTCTGAATGAAGATAGCATGGATTATTTTCCGCTTCGTAAAGAATACCATCTAGAAGATGCTACACGTGAGGATAAAGACGATAGATTTTTTGGAAGATAAATAGTTGAAAAAATGACGAATCTAGAAAATAATACTGCTGCTAATTCTTCTGAGTTTTTGTCTGACGAAACCATCGATGGAACGATTACCACATTGAATTTAGGACCTACGCATCCAGCAACTCACGGCATATTTCAAAATGTATTGAAAGTTGATGGAGAAAAAATCCTTTCATCTGAACAAACTGTGGGTTATATTCACCGTGCTTTTGAAAAACTAGCAGAAAGAAGACCTTACAATCAAATTACGCCAATAACGGATCGTTTAAACTATTGTTCGTCCCCAATCAACAACATGGGATGGCACATGACAGTAGAAAAATTAATTCAAGCTGATATTCCAAAAAGAGCGCAATACATGAGAGTAATTATCATGGAATTGGCAAGAATTGCAGATCACTTGGTTTGTAATTCGGTAATTGGAGTTGATACCGGTGCGCTTACTGGTTTTACATATGTATTTCAAGAAAGAGAAAAAATATACGACCTTTATGAGGAAGTATGTGGTGCCCGTTTGACAACCAATGTTGGGAGAATTGGAGGATTTGAAAGAGATTTTTCACCTCGTTTTCATGAAAAATTGAAAGACTTTTTAAAGACTTTCCCGAAAGTTTTAAATGAATTTGATAGCCTACTATCGAGAAATAGAATTTTCATGGACAGAACCATCGGAGCCGGACCTATTTCAGCTCAACGTGCATTGGATTATTCCTTTTCTGGACCAAATCTAAGAGCAGCCGGTGTAGATTATGATGTTCGTGTAATGAATCCATATTCTTCTTATGAAGATTTCGATTTTATAATTCCCGTGGGAACGCAAGGAGACACTTACGATCGTTTTCAAGTTCGTCAGGAAGAAATCAGACAGAGTTTAAAGATAATAGAACAAGCATACAACAATTTACCTGAAGGATCCTATAAAGGCGATGTTCCTGAATTTTATCTTCCTCCAAAAGATGATGTTTATAACAATATGGAGGCACTTATTTACCACTTTAAAATTGTAATGGGTGAAACAGCCATTCCTGCAGGCGAAGTTTATCATGCAGTGGAAGGTGGAAATGGAGAATTGGGTTATTATCTGATTTCTGATGGTGGTAGATCGCCATATAGACTTCAATTTAGAAGACCTTGTTTCATATATTATCAAGCTTATCCAGAAATGATTACAGGTCAAAATATCAGTGACGCTGTTTTGACCATGAGTAGTATGAACGTAATAGCAGGAGAATTAGACGCATAATCATGAGTAATACACACATTGATTTAAATAAAAGGCATTCTGAAAAACCGGAATTCAGTCCGGAAAGAATGGCGCAGGTTAAAGAATTGATGAATAGATTGCCAGAAGGCAAGCATAAAAGTGCATTGATTCGCATTTTGCACATGGCTGAAGAAGATTTTGGTGGATGGCTAAGTATCGAGACAATGGATTATGTTGCTGAAATATTAAATATTCAGCCAATAGAAGTTTATGAAGTAGCTACTTTCTACACCATGTTTAACCTTGACCCTGTTGGTAAGTATGTTTTTGAAGTTTGTAGAACAGGACCATGCATGCTCGTTGGAAGTGATCAAATCATAGAATACATTGAGAACAAATTGGATATTAAAGTTGGTCAAACAACATCCGACGGAATGTTTACATTGAAAACTGCTGAATGTCTTGGTGCTTGTGGATATGCTCCAATGTTGCAGTGTGGTAAAAAATACCATGAGCATCTCACAAAAGAGCGCGTGGATGAAATTATTAACACTTACCGTTCTGGTCAAGTACCTAATTGATGAGTAAGATGGGAAGAAAATTATTATTAGAATACGATCACGTTCCAGGAATTGAAACTTTCGATGTTTATCGAAAAAATGGAGGCTACCGGTCTGTTGAAAAAGCATTGAAATCAATGTCTCCTGAACAAATTGTTGAGGAAGTTCAAAAATCAGGATTAAGAGGTAGAGGTGGAGCAGGTTTTCCAACTGGGATGAAATGGTCGTTTTTAGCGAAACCAGAAGGTGTTCCGCGTTATTTGTTATGTAATGCAGATGAATCCGAACCTGGAACTTTCAAGGACAGATATTTAATGGAACGTATTCCGCATCTTTTGATAGAAGGGATGATTGTTTCCAGTTTTGCTTTAGGAGCCAAATTGTCTTTCATTTATATCCGAGGTGAATACATGTGGATTCTCGATATTCTTGAGAAGGCTATTGATGAAGCTTATGCTAACGGTTTTCTTGGTAAAAACATCTTAGGATCCGGTTTCGATTTGGATTTAAGAGTAATGCCAGGCGGTGGAGCATACATTTGTGGAGAAGAAACTGCTTTAATTGAATCTTTAGAAGGGAAGAGAGGTAATCCACGTATGAAGCCACCTTTTCCTGCAGTTAAAGGATTGTGGGGGTGCCCAACTGTTGTGAATAATGTTGAAAGTATTGCTGCTGTAGTTCCTATTGTGAACGATGGCGGGGATGAATATGCTAAAATCGGCCTTGGAAAAAGTACCGGTACCAAATTGATTTCTGCTGGAGGTAATCTTGTTCGCCCGGGCGTTTATGAAATCGAAATGGGTATTACCGTTGAGGAATTTATTTACGGTGATGATTATTGTCGTGGCATCGCAAACAATAAAAAGTTGAAAGCTTGTGTTCCTGGTGGTTCATCCGTTCCGATTCTTCCGGCGCATTTGGTTACTAAAACTGCAACAGGAGAAGATCGTTTGATGACCTATGAAAGTCTTGCTGATGGAGGTTTTGCTTCGGGATCCATGTTGGGTTCTGGTGGATTTATTGCATTTGATGAAGACCAGTGTATTGTTCGTAACACATGGAATTTTGCTCGATTCTATTCGCATGAATCTTGTGGCCAATGTTCACCATGTAGAGAAGGAACGGGTTGGATGGAAAAAGTACTACACAGACTTGAAATCGGTCAGGGAACTATGCGTGACATAGATTTATTGGCTGACATAAATAAAAAGATTGAAGGTAATACAATTTGTCCCCTTGGGGATGCAGCAGCATGGCCAGTAGCAGCTGCAATTCGACATTTTAGAGAAGAATTTGAATGGCATGTTACACATCCGGAAGAAGCGCAAATGCGCAACTTTGGATTGTTGAAAAATGTAATTGTTGCCTAAATTTAAAAATTAACGAATATGGTAAAGGTTACCATTGATGATGTACAGATTGAGGTAGAACCGGGAACATCGATTCTCAACGCCGCCAGACAAATTGGTGGTGAGGTTGTTCCGCCTGCAATGTGTTATTACAGTAAACTTCCAGGGACTGGAGGTAAATGTCGTACCTGTTTGGTTGAAGTTGCTCAGGGTTCAGAAAAAGACCCGAGACCAATGCCGAAATTAGTGGCGTCATGTTCCACTCCCGTTATGGATGGGATGGTCGTAAAAAATAAAACAAGTGAAAGGGTTCACGAAAATCGCGGAGGTGTAGTTGAGTTCTTATTGATTAACCATCCATTAGATTGTCCAATTTGTGACCAAGCCGGAGAATGTCATCTTCAGGATTTGGGATACGAACATGGTGCTGCCGGAACACGTTACGAGGAAGAACGAAGAACTTTTGATCCAATCGATATTGGAAATAAAATCAAGTTGCACATGAACCGCTGTATTTTGTGTTACAGATGTGTTCATATAGCCAATCAGTTGACAGACAAAAGAGTTCATGGCGTTTTGCATAGAGGCGAGCATGCTGAAATAAGCACTTACATCGAAAATGCAATTGATAATGATTTCTCGGGTAACATGATTGATGTATGTCCTGTTGGAGCATTAACAGATAAAACATTCCGATTTAAAAGTCGTGTATGGTTTTTAAAACCAATGGAAGCAAGTTGTGAATGTACAAAGTGCTCCGGTAAAGCTGTTGTCTGGATGTTTGGAAATGAAATTTACCGCGTAACTGCTAGAAAAGATAAATACGGAGAAGTTGAAGATCAAGATGGTAAAACAGGCTGGATTTGCAATGACTGTCGCTTCGATAAAAAAGATGTCTCCAAATGGAATATTGAAGGTCCAAGAAAGATTAACAGACATTCTGTTATTTCTCAAGGTCAGTATTTAAGTCCAAGGTCAAACGCTAAACAAATTACAGATGGCAACCAGTGAATTTATTGAAAAGTTTGTTTTCATCTTTATCCTTTTTGCGGTAACCTTGGGGATTGCGGCTTACGCAACTTATTTCGAACGTAAGGTAGCCGCTTGGTTTCAAGATCGAATAGGTCCAGATAGAGCAGGGCCATTTGGTATATTGCAGCCTTTGGCAGATGGCGCTAAGTTGTTTGTTAAAGAAGATTTTATTCCAGAAAGAGCGGAAAAATGGCTCTTCATTTTAGGTCCTGGAATCGCAATGTTTACAGCTTTGATGACGGGCTCTGTAATTCCTTGGGGAAAAGACTTAGATCTATTCGGACAGTCAATACAATTACAAGTAGCTGATGTAAATATTGGAATTTTATTTATTATGGGATTCTTGTCAATTGGTGTATATGGTATCATGATTGGCGGTTGGGCATCTAATAATAAGTATTCTTTATACGGAGCTATTCGGGCAAGCTCACAAATGATTTCCTATGAGTTAGCTATGGGAATTTGTGTAATTACCATCGTAATGCTTTCTGGAAGTTTAAGTTTGAGAAATATCGTTGAAGAACAGCATGGCATGAATTGGAATATTTTCTATCAGCCTCTGGGGTTCATCATATTTTTTGTTTGTGCCCTTGCTGAAACCAATCGCGCACCTTTCGATTTACCTGAATGTGAAAGTGAATTAATTGGTGGATATCATACAGAGTATGGATCTATGAAAATGGGATTCTACCTGTTTGCTGAATACGTTGCATTATTTACGTCATCTGCAGTTATTTCAGTACTGTTTTTCGGTGGTTACAACTTCCCAGGAATGGATTACTTTTCAGGGAATACGCTTGCTATTCTTGGTGTTTTAGCAATGTTTACCAAAACGTTTTTCTTCGTATTCGTATTCATGTGGATACGTTGGACATTACCAAGATTTAGATTCGATCAATTGATGCACTTGGGTTGGAAAAGTTTAATTCCAATTTCATTATTCAACTTGTTGATCACAGCAATAATAATAGCAATTAAAGAAGGTTGGTTTCATTAAATTAAAACATGGAAAGTTTATCCAATAGAAAGCAGGTTGTTTCCAAAAAAGAAATGACGTTCATGGAAAAAATCTATCTACCGGCTATTTTAGGTGGTATGTGGATTACTTTCAAACATCTTTTCAGAAAGAATAATACAACTAAATATCCTGAGGAAGTTAGAGAATTTGCTCCAGTATACAGAGGTCAACATGTCTTAAAAAGAGATGAACAAGGTCGCGAAAATTGCACAGCTTGTGGATTGTGCGCAGTTGCCTGTCCTGCAGAAGCAATTACAATGGTTGCTGAAGAAAGAGTTAAGGGCGAGGAGCACCTTTATCGCGAGGAAAAATATGCTTCAACTTATGAAATAAACATGTTGCGTTGCATTTTCTGCGGTCTTTGTGAAGAGGCTTGCCCAAAAGAAGCAATATTCCTTACTGATAGAATTGTTCCTTCAAATTTTGAAAGAGGTGAGTTCATTTACGGTAAAGACCAATTGGTGGAGACAATGGAAGAAAGAATTGATATCACCAAACGACAACATACAGGTAAAAGAGGTAAAAAATGAGTTTAGAATTAATAGCTACAATTTTAGGTGGACTCACAATCGGATCTGCCTTGATGGTTGTCATCAGTAAGCACCCTGTTAGAAGCGTGTTGTATTTGGTTTTGACCTTTTTCATGATTTCTGCAAATTATGTACTAATGAACGCCCAATTTTTGGCAATCGTCAACATCATAGTATATGCCGGAGCTATCATGGTATTGTTTTTATTCGTTTTAATGCTCCTTAATTTGAGTAAAGAAAATGAACCCAAAACAAATTTATTTATCAAATTAGCTTCAGTGGTTACTGGCGGACTTTTGTTTGTTGTGCTAATTGCAGCATTTAAAGATGGGGTAATCGTTGCACAAACTCCTGGCATAGATGGAAATGATCAAGGTTTAGTTCAAAATCTAGGTCAGCTTTTGTTTAGCAAATATGTTGTTCCTTTTGAAGTTTCTTCAGTTCTCTTTATCGCTTCAATGGTTGGAGCAATTCTTTTAGCAAAAAGAGAAAAACAAACTATAGATTAATATGATTCTAGCAAGTATTTTTCAATCTGGTGTAAGTATCGAATTTTACATTGTTCTTGCAACAATGTTATTCTGTATTGGTGCTGTTGGTGTTTTAATAAGACGAAACGCAATTATTTTATTGATGTGCATTGAATTGATGTTGAATGCAGTAAACCTTCTTCTAGTGGCATTCTCTACCTACTTCGGAAAAGCAGAAGCCGATGCGCAGATTTTTGTCTTTTTCATAATGGTGGTTGCAGCAGCAGAAGCAACAGTTGGTTTATCGATTTTGGTAATGGCTTACCGTAAATTGAGAACAACAGATATTGGATTATTTAACAATTTAAAAGGCTAAATCATGTCGATAGAACAATTGGTTTTATTAGTCTTGGCACTTCCTCTTTTGGGAGCATTGATCAATGGAACAATAGGTAAAAATTTACCAAAGGTAGTTTCTGGAGCCATTGCGACAGGTGTGATGTTTATTGCATTTGCCTTGTCTATGGTAATCTTTAATTCAAACGGAGAGCAAAGAATCATTCACCTTTTCAATATTCTTTCATATGAGGATTTAAAGTTGAGTGCAAATTTGATGGTTGATTCACTTTCAACTTGGATGCTATTAATTGTTACGGGTGTAGGATCTTTGATTCATCTTTTCTCTATGGGTTACATGAGTCACGATAAAGGATATTATAAATTTTTCACTTATCTGAATTGCTTCATTTTCGCAATGCTAATACTTGTTTTAGGAAGCAATTATTTCATGTTGTTTTTCGGATGGGAAGGCGTTGGAATTTGTTCCTACCTCTTGATTTCTTTCCATTACAGCGACAAGGAAAAAGGGATGCTTAACGGTATCGCTGCAAGAAAAGCCTTCATCATGAATAGAATTGGTGACCTTGGATTATTGATTGGATTATTCTTAATCTTGATTCAATTCGGATCTTTGGAATACAATGATGTTGCTCAGCAAATTTTGGTTAATGGTATCCGTCCAACCGAAGCTATGAGCTTCGCAATTACTTTATTTTTATTCGTTGGGGCTACTGGAAAGTCGGCACAAATTCCTTTGTTTACTTGGTTACCTGATGCAATGGCTGGTCCTACACCAGTTTCAGCTTTGATTCACGCGGCAACGATGGTGACAGCAGGTATATTCTTGGTTGTGAGATCAAACTTCTTATTCGAGTTGGCACCAACTACTCAAGATATTATGCTTTACGTTGGATTGGCTACCTCATTAGTCGCAGCATTTATTGCCTTGCGTCAAAACGACATCAAAAAGGTGTTGGCTTATTCAACAGTCTCGCAATTGGGATTGTTATTCGTTGCCTTGGGCATGGGTGCATACACTGCAGCAATGTTTCACGTAACTACGCATGCTTTCTTTAAAGCTTTGCTTTTCCTTGGGTCAGGAAGTGTTATTCATGCAATGTCTGATGAACAAGATATTCGTTTAATGGGTGGATTGAAAAAATTCATTCCGATAACGCATATAACTTTTCTTATTGGAACTTTAGCAATCGCAGGATTCCCATTATTGTCTGGGTTTTACTCGAAAGACGAAATTCTTGCACATGCAGCGCATCACAATATCGGAATCTATTTGGTTTTAATGGTATCCGTAGCCTTAACTGCAATTTATATGTTCCGTCTTTACTTTTTAGTGTTTCATGGTTCCTTCAGAGGAAGCGATGAGGCGAAAAGTCATTTGCATGAAAGTCCATTGAACATGACATTGCCTTTGATGGTACTGGCTGTGCTTTCTGTTGTAGGTGGTTTGTTAAATTTACCTGGAATCATTTTCCATTCTGGTGCACATTGGTTGTCACATTATCTCGAACTCAACACAGCAGGATTAAACTTAATTCAGCCGATGCACCTTGAAAGTGATCAAGCCATGTTGTTAATGGGTGGCGCTGTTGTTTTATCCTTAGGGATATTGTTGGTGTCTTTTGTAGTTTATGTCAAAAGAAGTACAACTGCTAAAGATGATGATCAACTTTCTGGATGGGAAATGTTGTCCGCGAAAAAATTATACTTCGACGAAATATATAATTTCCTTTTTGTGAAACCTACAGAATGGCTCTCAAAACAATTCCATGCGATAATTGAAATAGGAATTTTAAATAAATCAATAAATGGAATTACACTTATGCTAAGTCATTCAGGAGAATTGATTAGAAAATGGCAATCAGGAATGGTTGCAAGTTATTTGCTTTGGATGGTGTTGGGAATAGTGGGAATGGTGTTGTATTACCTTATTAAATTTTAAATTTTGGAACTTTTATTAATACCTCTTTTGTTTGCATTAATTGTTGCAATCGCTCCGAAAAATCTTTCAAAATGGATTGGTCTTTTGGGTTCATTGGTTACATTCATTGCTGTAATTGCTCGATTAGCAGCTTTTGTGCCTACTGAGAAAGTTGACCTTCTTCATACTGATGTTATCACGAGCTTTAAAATGACCTTTAACATGGGTTATGATGGAATGTCATTATTGATGGTGATACTTACAGCTGTAGTTGTACCTCTAATCCTTTTAACCAGTTTAAACAGAAGTGAAGGACAGCAGCGCGGATTTAACGCGATGGTATTGTTGATGGAATTTGGACTTATAGGAGTATTTACGGCACTTGATGGTTTATTATTCTATGTGTTTTGGGAGTTAACTTTAATTCCAATTTTCTTGATAGCATTGTGGTATGGTGCAGAAGACAGAAAGCGCGTATTGATTAAGTTTTTCATTTACACGTTTGTGGGATCTTTAGCAATGCTTATTTCTTTAATCGCCTTAGGTAATTTAGCCAAGGATTTCTCCTACGAAAGTTTGTTGGAGGTTACGTTGCCGATTAAAACAGCATTTTGGGTAATGGGTGGGTTCTTTCTCGCTTTTGCAATAAAAATTCCTTTATTCCCTTTTCATACTTGGCAACCTTCAACATACACCGTAGCGCCTTCTGCAGGTACTATGCTGTTGAGTGCCTTGATGCTCAAAATGGCACTATATGGGATGATTCGTTGGATGATTCCTCTTGCACCTGAAGTTTTGGAAGATTATAAGTACATAATCATTACATTAGGTCTAATCGGTATTGTATACGGTGCTATCATCGCAATCAAACAAATGGATATTAAAAGGCTGATTGCATTTTCCTCAATCAGTCACGTTGGGTTAATTGCAGCCGGTATAGTTTTGTTTACTGAACAATCATTGTCTGCATCATACATTCAAATGGTCAATCACGCCTTAGTTGCGGTTGGATTGTTTTTGGCCGCTGGAATTCTTGAAGATCGACTCAAAACCAGAGATCTTTCTGAAATGGGAGGAATTGCAGTTTTAGCCCCAAAGTTTGCATTTTGGTTTGCAGTAATTAGTTTTGCAGCTGTTTCGGTGCCGTTCACATCAGGTTTTATTGGTGAATTTCTTTTGCTTAAAGGACTGTTTTACGAACATTGGATTATTGGTACTATTGCTGGTACAACTTTAGTTTTTGGTGCTGTTTATACATTGAGAGCTTATCAATTGAGTATGTTTGGCTCTCCACGATTTGAGTCTTTCGAAGATTTAAAATGGAATGAAATTATTGTATTTGCGGTAATTACACTCCTTGTTGTATTGATTGGACTATTTCCTCAATTTATTACTGATTTAATCGAACCAAGTTTGGATAGAATTTACAATTATATCCATTCCGTAACTTTTCAAGCAGCTTAAAATATGGACGCTTTAATATTATTGTTTTTTACAGGTTTAGTAGTAATGTTCACGGCAATGCTGAAAAAACCTCAGTTGGTCCTTGTAACATCTACTTTTGGAATTGCAGCCTCACTTGGATTAGTGGTGCGTCAAATTTTAGGAAGTACAAGTTTAATCACCTGGTCCTATCAAGGATTAGAATTTGATTCGAATAATTTGTTGTATGTTGCTCTAGTTCTATTCTTAGGGTTACTTATTGTAACAAGTGGATACGAGGCCTTTAAAAGAGAACCAGAGCACACTGGAGAATACATTTCTTTAATCATATTCTCTATGGTCGGAGCGCTTTGCATGATTGGGTTTACAGACATGTTTATGTTCTTCATCGGTTTGGAAATTCTTTCTATTCCAATTTATGTTTTAGCCGGAACCAACAAAAAGGATATACGTTCAACCGAAGCATCCATAAAATATTTTTTCACAGGTGCATTTGCCACTGGTATTTTACTTTTTGGAATTGCCTTAATTTTCGGTGCAACGGGAAGTTTTGATTTAAAGTCTATTCACGATACAATTATTAAATCGGTAAGCTTTGGGCCACTGATTTATGTCGGTATATTATTCATTTTAGCTTCCTTTCTTTTTAAAGTTGGTGCTGCCCCTTTCCATTTCTGGAGCCCGGATGTGTATTCTGGTAGTCCAACAATGGTAACTGGTTATATGGCTGCTGTTGTTAAGCTAGCTGCTATGTTTGCCTTTATGAAAATGTTTAATTATGTTTTTGTTGGTGCCATTTCATTTTGGTCAGATTTGTTATTTGCAGTGATAATTCTTACCATGTTTGTTGGTAATTTATCGGCACTAGGTCAAACCAAGTTCAAGAGACTTTTAGCTTATTCAAGTATTTCTAACGCTGCTTACGCACTTATCGCAATGATGGTGGCTTCATCTAGCACCATGAATAACTTGTGGATTTATCTTGCCGGTTATGGTTTGGCAGTAATCGTTCTTGTCACTATTGGTCAAATGGTAAATGATAGTGAAGATAATATTTCATCGTTCAAGGGTATTGGACGTAAATACCCATTAATAGGTGTAGCTTTAGCTTTGGCTGTTTTGTCATTAGCTGGTGTTCCACCACTTCTCGGTTTTATGGGGAAATATATGGTGTTCTCAAGTGCCTTTAATGAATATCCAATTCTAGTTATTATTGCTATTGTCAATTCTGGAATCGGTATTTATTATTACCTCAGATTGTTAATGGTTGCGCTTTCTTCAAACGAAAATGATGAAGTTCGTGAAATCAAGCCATCTGCATTGCAATACCTTGTATTGGCTGTTTGTGGTGTGCTTTTGGTTTTTGGAGGAGCTTTAGATTATGTTTTGAATAATCTAATTAGCTATTAAATTAAAATTCTAAATTTTTTAGAAATACATGATTGTTTCCAAAAGAGATTTTATTTCATTTTGTAAACTTTCCCCCTTATCATAATTGTACCAATCCTGTAGCGCCTTTTTCAGTTCGACAAAAGCAAGTTCTTTTGATTTCATTTCATTAAAAACTTCTTGGCATTTTTCAGGTCGTGGTCCCCATCTAAATAAATCTTTCCCATTTGCGTCACGAACGACTAGAATAGGAATAGATTTGGATTCATTGGTTAAGTAATTACCTATTTCAGAATTATCAGCATCTCGAAGTTGGATTTCAAGATTAATGTTCGGATTAAGTTGAGCAAGCATACAAATAAAAGGAACACTGTGCGATGCATCACCACACCAAGGCTCTGTAATTAATATCCAGTGTTGTGGCTTATTTATTCTTTCTACTATTCCCTGAAGCTCATGGTTGATTTCACCTTTTTTTAACCACCTGTTTTGACGACTTTTATTGAGTTTGGTATATTCTAAAAAATGCTCATCGTCATAAGGGGGCGATGTTACCTTTCCGTCTAAGATGTCATCAAATAAATCTTGATAATCTTGAAAAGTCATGATTTAATAGATGCCAGGGTAGTCAGTTGGGTTGTATTCATGCATGATGCCATACACCTTTTCTACAATATCATCAATGCTCGGTTTTGAGAAATAATCCCCATCGGAACCATAAGCTGGCCTGTGGTCCTTTGCACTCAATGTTACTGGAGATGCATCAAGATGATAATATCCGTTCTGCTCAACTAAAACCTTATCCAAAATGAATCCAGTTGCTCCGCTGCTAACGTCTTCATCTACGATAATTAACTTATTCGTTTTTGCAATCGATTTGCTAATTAAATGGTCAATATCAAATGGAAGTAAAGTTTGAACATCTATCAATTCCACATCTACGCCGATTTCTTGTAATTCTTTAGCTGCAACTTCACATAAATTGAACGTTGATCCATAGGAAACCAAGGTAATATCTTTTCCTTCTTTTACGATTTCAGGAACACCTAATGCTTCTTTAAATTCACCGATATTTGATGGCACACGTTCTTTAGATCTATAACCATTCAAAGGTTCTATAACCAATGCAGGTTCGTCTGCTTCCATTAATAAATTGTAAAACCCAGCTGCTTTGGTCATGTTTCTTGGAACACATACATGTATGCCCCTAACGGCATTAATTATCATTCCCATCGGAGAACCACTGTGCCAAATTCCTTCCAATCGATGCCCACGTGTACTGATAATAAGAGGAGCTTTTTGTCCACCTTTTGTTCGGTATTGAACTGTAGCTAAATCATCCGACATGATTTGAATCGCGTAAAGCAAATAATCAAGATACTGAATTTCAGCAATAGGTCTAAGACCACGCATTGCCATTCCAATTCCTTGACCAATAATTGTACATTCTCTAATTCCGGTATCAGATACACGCAAATCACCAAATTCTTCTTGTAAACCTTCCAATGTTTGATTTACACCTCCGATTTTTCCGGCATCTTCACCAAAAACCAATGCTTGAGGATATTTCTTCAATAATTCCCGATAATTTTCTCTAAGAATAATTCTGCCATCATCTATTTTGTCAGTGTTGTATTCAGGGGCTACGGCTTTAATCTTTAGTGCAGAAAATTCTGATTCCGAATTTAAGTAAGAACTGTATCGAGTTTTATTTTGTTCCAACTGATTGTTGATCCATCCAATAAGTGCATTTTTTTGAGCTGAGGATTCGTTTCTTAACAATCTTGACACCTTTCTTGCAGCGCCTAAAATTTCTTTACGAATTGCATCTTTTGTCTGCTCAAGCACTTTAATTTCATTCAAAATGAGTTCTTGATGAGATGAAACATCAGCTAAATCTTTTAAAATCGGTAGCACTCCAATTAAATCATTTTTAATATCCTCAGTGAAAAGTTTCCAAGCTTTATTCTTCTCATCCTTAACATGGTTTTTTGCCTCGGATTGAATGGTTTCCAATTCCTCTTCAGTCGCAAGATTGTTGCCTTCTGCAGAGAAACTCAACACCCATTCTTTAAATTTCTGAATGCAATCAAATGTGCTTTCCCATTCTAATCGTTCCGTAGATTTGTATCTTTCATGGGAACCTGAGGTTGAATGTCCTTGGGGTTGATTAACTTCCTTAACATGAACAAGTACAGGCACATGTTCCTTGCGTGCAATTGCAACAGCCTTTTCATAGGTCTCACAAAGATGCCCGTAATCCCAACCTCTCGTTACAAAAATTTCATATCCGTTCGAATTTTTTGTACGTTGCATTCCCGAAAGTGCCTCAGAGATACTTCCTTTAGTCGTTTGAAATTCTCTTGGTACTGAAATGCCATATCCATCATCCCATACAGACATGACTAATGGAACTTGAAGCACTCCTGCCGCGTTGATCGTTTCCCAAAACAATCCTTCTGATGTTGATGCGTCTCCAATTGTTCCGAATGCTACCTCATTACCTTTATTACTGAACTTATTAAATTCTTCAATCTCTTGAAGTTCTTTGTGATTGCGATATATTTTGGAAGCCTGTGCTAATCCTAAAAGTCTCGGCATTTGCCCACCAGTAGGTGAAATATCAGCAGAACTGTTTTTTTGTTCCATGAGATTTTTCCAGTTTCCATTGGCATCCAAATTACGTGTGGAATAATGTCCACCCATTTGGCGTCCTGCTGATTGGGGTTCGATGTTCTCGTCTGTATGCGCATATAATCCTGAAAAATATTGCTGAACATCAAGCTGACCAATTGCCATCATTAATGTTTGGTCACGGTAATAACCGGATCGGAAATCACCATTGCGAAATTGTTTTGCCAGTGCAATTTGTGCCAATTCCTTGCCATCGCCAAAAATTCCAAACTTTGCCTTTCCTGTCAATACTTCTTTTCGACCTAAAAGAGATGCCTCTCTCGAAATACATGCTAACCTAAAGTCCTTGAGTACTTGATTTTTAAAAGATTGAAAATCTACCGCTTCTTCGGTTTCAATTGATTTTTCCTTGGCCATAGCGCGTTAATTTGTTGAACAAATATAATCATTTTCATCCTTTTGTTGCCTGTTTTTAGCTATCTTAGACATATTAAACTTTTATTAATTTCACCTGTTAAATGAATAAAATTACAAACTGGTATAAGAAGTATTTTCCTTATTTCGTCGACGTATGGCAATACCTTGCTATTATTGTGATATTTATCTTAGCAGCTATTTTTTTTCTTTAACGATTATTTAATGTCAAATATTAAGAAGACAATTTTATTATGAAAATATTATCGCTGGTTTTTCTAACACTTTTAAGTTCAACCTTATGGTCACAATTGAACATGGATTCACTTTCTCATGTTGATTACCAATCCTTGCATGATGCCAATTTAAATGATGTTTGGGGTTATGTTGATGAGTTAGGAAATGAATATGCGATTGTAGGAACCTCAAAAGGAACCTCAATTGTAGATGTTACAAACCCGTCAGCTCCTCAAGAAGTGTTTTGGATCAGTGGAACTGAATCCATTTGGCGCGACCCAAGTGTTTATGGTAATTATGCGTATGTAACTACAGAAGCCGAGGATGGTTTACTTATTATTGATTTAAATCCACTACCACAATCAACGAATTTACCAACTGCTGTCTATACTGGACCTTTGGGTAATCCATGGCAGTCTGCGCATACTTGTTTTCTGGATGAAAATGGTTACGCCTATATTTTTGGATCCAATCGCGGAAATGGCGGTGCAATAATTTTGGACGTTTTTACAAATCCCATGAGCCCTGTTGAAGTTGGCACTTTCGATAATTGGTATGTGCATGATGGATTTGTTCGAAATGATACCATGTATTTGGCGCATATTTCAGACGGTTTTTTTAGTATTGTGGATGGTTCCAACAAAGCAAATCCCCTTTTATTAGCAACCCAAACAACTCCAAACAATTTTACGCACAACATTTGGCCAACTAATGATGGAAATTATGCATTTACAACTGATGAAGTATCAGGGGCATATATTGCGAGTTATAACATTTCAGACTTAAATAATATTTTTGAGGTTGACCGCACGCAAAATTCACCCGGTACTGGTGTAATACCACATAATGTACATGTTAAAAATAACTTTCTGATTACGAGTTATTATTCAGATGGTGTTGTTATCCATGATGCGACTTATCCATACAATATTATAAAAGTTGGACAATACGATACTTATCCAACTCAAACTCCTGGTTTTGACGGTTGCTGGGGCGTATATCCTTTTTTACCTTCTGGAACCATTCTCGCCGCAGATATTACAGATGGTTTGTTTGTTTTAGGTGCAACTTATGCTCAAGCTTCTTATTTAGAAGGAACTATCACAGATTTTTTGTCAGCAGCTCCTCTTGAAAATGTTAAAGTTCAAATTGTGGGCAATGATCAATATGACTTGTCCAAGTTGAACGGAACATACGCAACCGGAATTTTAAATGGTGGAAATTATAATGTAGAATTTAGTAAAGTTGGATATTTTCCGCAAATCCATACTGTGTTTCTGACAAATGGTAATATAACTAATTTCAACGTTCAAATGGTAGCCATTCCACCTTATCCGCTTCAAATTAACGTTATTGAAAGTGGTACCGGTATTCCTATCGCTGATGCAAATATCATTTTACAAACTGCATTGATAGAAACCACAGGATTGTCGAATGCACTTGGTCAAGAAAATCTCACCCTGTTTTACCAAGAGCCTTATTGGATTTCTGTTGGAAAATGGGGGTACTATACAAATTGCTTCGAGCAAGTCATAGATAATGGAACAGGTACGCTTACAGTTCAATTAACAAAAGGTTATCACGATGAGTTCTCCTTTGATAATGGTTGGATTGTCAGTGGCACAGCAACAACAGGGGTTTGGGAAAGAGGTGTACCGAATCCAACAAATGGCGGTTCTGCACCCGGTATTGATATGGATTATGATTGTTCTGATAAAGCGTTCGTTACAGGAAATGACCCGTCTCTCAATGACGATATTGATGATGTTGATGGAGGATTTACAATATTAACATCACCAACAATGGATTTAACTAGTTACAGTGATCCACACATAAATTTTTCACGATGGTTTTTCTGCATGCATGGGAATCCACCAGACGATACGCTCAAGGTTATTGTTTCAAACGGAATTACAAGTTTAGTGATTGATCAAACGGGATCCAATTCTAGCGAATTTTATCAATGGATCCCGAAAAGTATACGTTTATTAGATTATATCTCACCTACATCCTCCATGCAAGTGTCCTTCAGGGTTTCAGATGAAGATGGAAATGTGAATATTACCGAGGCAGGGATTGATTATTTCCATGTGTCAAATGCAAATGTTCTTGAAATACCAGAACATTTTGATACTATTGAGATTTTTCCTAATCCCGTTAGTAATGAACTAAGTGTAAAAGGCGCCAAATCAGGTGAAGATTATTTTATTATCGATCTTAATGGTAGGATACTGATGCGAGGTATCGCTGAAGAAAATTTTACTATAGATATGTCTCCATTGGTATGTGGAACTTATTTTATTCATTTCGGAAGCACGAATTTGAAAGTTATTAAAATTTGATTTTTAATCATATTTGTGCGATCGAAGAATAAGCTGAAAAGCATTCCTTATATTTGCTAATCAATTATAATTTGATTGGAAACTAAATTAGATATATCAGTAGTTGTTCCCTTGTTTAATGAGGCTGAATCGCTTCCTGAATTGCATGATTGGATACACAAGGTCATGTCCGAAAATTCTTTCTCCTATGAAATCATTTTTATAGATGATGGGAGTAAAGATGGTTCGTGGGATTTAATCGAAGATTTAAATAAAAAAAATAATGCTGTTCGAGGCATTAAATTTCAAAGAAATTATGGAAAGTCTGCGGCATTGCAAAAAGGATTCGAAGCTGCTCAAGGTGATGTTGTTGTAACTATGGACGCAGATCTTCAGGATTCACCCGATGAAATTCCTGAATTATTTAAAATGATCAAAGAACAGGATTTCGACCTGGTCTCTGGTTGGAAAAAGAAAAGATACGATCCAATTACTAAAACAATACCCACCAAGCTATACAATTGGGCGGCAAGACGACTTACTGGAATTTACCTCCATGACTTTAACTGTGGTTTAAAGGCATATAAAAAAGTTGTTGTTAAGAGTGTTGAATTGTATGGTGATATGCATCGATATATTCCAGCTTTAGCCAAATACGCAGGTTTCAATCACATCGGTGAAAAAGTGGTTCAACATCAATCAAGAAAATACGGAACAACAAAATTTGGATTGAACAGATTCCTCAATGGACCATTGGATTTGTTGACAGTGGTATTCATGGGGAAATTTGGTAAAAAACCAATGCATTTTTTTGGAGCTATTGGAACACTCATGTTTCTTATAGGTTTTGGATTCGCACTATATCTAGGAATTGATAAACTATTTATTGATAAAACAGCAAGATTATTGGCAGAAAGAACCGAGTTTTTTATAGCACTCGTTGCGATGATTATTGGGGTGCAATTCTTTTTAGCTGGTTTTATTGCAGAAATCATTGGGCGAAATTCTTCAACCCGCAATGTCTATCTTGTAGAGAAAGAATGTTAAAATGGAAGGTTGACAATTCTTGGACCTTGTTCCTTGATCGTGATGGGGTTATCAATGAAAGACTTGAAAATGATTATGTCAAATCTCAACAAGAATTTAAGTTCATTTCAGGTTCAGATGATGCAATTGTTTCTTTGTCAAAGATCTTCGGATGGGTATTTGTGGTTACCAATCAGCAAGGAATAGGAAAAGGGTTAATGACAGAAAGTAACCTTTATGAAATTCATCGTTTAATGGAGCAAACTATTGAAGCAAAAGGTGGAAAAATAAGCAAGGTTTATTATGCGCCGGGTATGTCATCACCGGATAATTACATGAGGAAACCTAAACCGGGAATGGCACTTTTGGCTCAGAGACAACATAAAGGCGTAGATTTTAATAAGTCCATTATGGTTGGTGATACAGATACGGATATCATATTTGGAAGCAAACTTGGAATGAAAACTGTAAGAATATTCTCAGAAGGTGAAGTGGTGAAGGTTATTGCGGATATTACAATTGGAAGTTTGAAGGAAATAAATAATTATTTGGAAATATGAAAATTGCTTTTTTGATTTCGTTTTTCATTTTTTCTTTGGGTCAAAATAATGCACAAAATTTAACTGACGCAAAAGGTTTGAAACAGGGGGCTTGGTCGAAAGCTTATCCTGGAACCAATGTCCTTCAATATTCAGGTCAATTTAAAGATAATATTCCATACGGGACATTCACTTATTTTTATGAAACTGGCAAAACGAAAGCGATTGTTTTACACGGTGACAAGGCGCTAAGGTCCGAGGCTTTCTTTTATTACCCAAGTGGGAAGTTGATGACTTACGGGATTTATCGCAATCAAAAAAAGGATTCTGTTTGGTCGAATTACAATGAAAATGAAGATTTGGTTTACACAGAAACTTTTCAAAATGATTTACTAAACGGTAAAAAAACAACTAACTATCTTTCTGATGCAACTCAAGGTCAGGCAAATGTAGTTGCCTCTATTTCTAGCTATGTAAAAGGTAAACTTTCAGGTGATTATACTGAGTATTTTATAAATGGAACTATTAAAGTAAAAGGCCAATATAAGGATGATGTTATGGATGGAGTTTGGATAAAAAACAATCCAAATGGCACGAAAATGATGGAAGAGCGTTTTAAAAATGGCAAAACTCATGGCTGGCAGTATTCCTATGATGAAAGTGGTAAAGAAATTGGGAAATCTTATTATTACAATGGTGAGAAATTGGAAGGTAAAGTCTTAGATGCCAAATTAGAATACTTCAAAAAAAATGAAATTGATCCGAATCAATAGCGTTTTTTAACTATTTTAGCCTCATGCGATTTCTTGGTAAAATTCTTTTGTTTTCCTTTTTAGTTTTGTTGTTTTCATGCAAAAAAGACAATTCCATTCCGGAATTGAATTTAGACTATTATGGTCTTCAAAAAGGTGCATTTATTGAATATCAAGTGACTGAGATTTCACATGACATTGATGGTCTTGTCCAACACGATACCATGACTTATTTTTTACGCACAGTTATCGGAGATACTTTTGTTGATAATGAGGGAAGGATAGCAAATGAATTTTTCAGATTTAAACGAATAAGTTTATTAGAAGATTGGCAATTAATTGATGTTTGGACTACTATCATTGCTGATAATAGAGCAGAACTAGTTGAAGAAAATCAAAGAGTCATAAAATTGGTTTTTCCACCATCAAAAGGAAAGGAATGGAATCCCAATGCGTTTAACAATTCAAATAAAGAGGAATATTATTACGCCAATATTCATAGTCCGTTTGAAAATTTTGACAGTACTTTGTTTGTTGAGCAAGATGATTTTTTTTCTTTGGTGGACAGAAGAAAAAAACATGAGGTCTATGCAAAAGGCGTTGGATTGGTTCACAAATACTTCAAAGATTTGAAAATCTCAGGTTTTGATACCACCAATGTCCAACTAGGAAAAGAACTATATTACAATTATTTGAACCACGGAGTTCAATGAAAAATATGTCAAAATCATTGAAAAAGGTAGCAGTTTTTTCTGCCTTTTATCCTTTTCGTGGCGGAATAGCTCAGTTTAACGCAAAATTATTCCGGTCTCTCGAAAAAATTAGCGATGTAAAAGCTTTTACATTCAAAAAACAATATCCTAACCTCTTGTTTCCGGGTAAAAGTCAATACGTTTCGGAAAAAGATATTGCTGACAAAATTCCTGCAGAAAGAATCGTTAGTACCTTTAACCCGCTATCATACGGAAAAGCTGCAAGACAAATTCATTCTTTTAAACCTGATATTTTTATTGCGAATTTCTGGATGTCATTTTTTGGCCTCTTCTTAAGTAGAATGGCAAGAAAACAGGATAAAAATGTAAAGAAGATTGCCTTGATTCATAATTTAATTCCTCATGAAAAAAGATTCTTTGACCAGTACCTTATCATGAAAATGTTGAAGAGTTATGATGCTTTTATTGTTTTATCTGATGCTGTAGAACGAGATTTGTTAACCATGATCCCAAATGCGAAATACATGAAAATGGAGCATCCATGGTATGATCATTTCGGCGAAACAATACCTAAGGAAAAAGCCAGATTCGAGTTAAAAGTATTAGAAAATAAAAAAACACTACTTTTCTTCGGACTTATAAGAGATTACAAGGGGTTGGATATATTACTAAAGGCTTTTTCAGACCTGGACGATTCTTTTCAGCTTATCATTGCAGGAGAAATTTATGGTAAAAGCGATAAGTATTTTCAGTTAATAGAAAATTCGAAGAATAAGAATATTTTCTTGTTCAACCAGTATATTCCTGATGACGAGGTTAATCTTTATTTTTCAGCTGCTGATTTGTGTGTATTGCCCTACAGATCGGCAACGCAATCGGGTATAACAGGAACATCATTTCATTTTGAAGTCCCGGTTGTCGCTGCAGATGTTGGAGGCCTCAGAGAAGCACTTAAAGATGGATTGTTAGGGGAGGTGGTTGAAGCTGAAAATCCTCAAGCACTTGGGATGGCAATTCAAAAAATGTTCAACGATAACTGCATGGAAAAGTTAAAACTCCAAATTCAAAAGGAGAAATCTTCAAACAGCTGGGATTCCTTTGCAGAGAACCTTCTTGAATTTGCATCAAACATTTAAAGCAGAGTAAATTCAATAGTTTTTTGCCCGGAATCAAATTAATGATGTACTCTTTTTTGAATTAATAATCCTAAATCCTATATTTGCAGGCTTAATTTATAAATAACCCATTTTCGACATGCGAAATAAAGGATTTTTTTGGTTTATATCAGGTGCTTTAGTATTGGCTTGTATCTACATGCTTTCATTCACCTTTGTTACTAATTCTGTAGAAAAAGAAGCGGAATTAGAGGCCGAAGACTTGGTTCTAGAATACAAAAAGAAAGCTGCGGCTTCTGGTGACAGCATTTTGTTACCTAACGGTACTTATGCACATTTCAATCAACCTGACGGTGAAGCTATTGCTAAATCTGCTATTCTAAATCATATTTTAAAGAATAGAGCAGATTCATCTGCATACCCGGTTTTTGGATCAACATTTAAAGATTGCAAAAACAGAAGTTTAGCATTAGGATTAGATTTAGTTGGGGGAATGAGCGTTACGCTTGAAATTTCTATTCCTGACATGGTTAAGAACTTTGCTCGAAATCCAAGAGACATAAGATTTAAAGGACCATATGAGAAAGCAAAAGAAGTTTATCAAACCAAAGGAGGTGATTTTATTTCTTTGTTCGTAGCAGAGAACACAAAAACCAACAAAACAGCCTTAGCTAGACTTTTCGAAACTTCTGAAATGGAAGGCCTAAATAGTAAATCATCAGATTCCGAGGTTGAAGCGTTTTTAAGAAAAATCGCGGCTTCTTCAATGGAGGGTGTTGAGGATATCATGGGACGCCGAATCAATCAATTTGGTGTAGCACAACCTAATATTCAAAGAGACAAGGTAAATAATAGGCTATACATCGAGTTGCCTGGTGTGCAAGATGAAAGCACAGTAGCACAAAAATTACAATCGACTGCAAACCTACAGTTCTTCGAAACATATGCGATGAGTGAAATCGCTACAGCTTGGGATCAGGCTAAGAATTTAAGTAAGGCAGCAGAAATTAAAAAAGAAGAAATTACTGCAGTTAAAGACACAACTTCAATTGCTAAAAAAGATTCTACTGATACGGTAAAAAAAGATGATAAGGTAAAATCCGATAACGTATCCTCTCCTTTAAACACGACTCAGAAAGGACTCGGAGATTATGTAGTTCCTGTTGGAGATTATGCTGTAGGATATGTTTCTATTGCCAACAAAGAAGTCGCAAACAGCTTATTAAGAAGAAACGATATCTTGGAAGTGCTTCCTGAAGATTTAAAATTCATGTGGGGAGCTGAGCCAGAGTCAATTGGTGAAGATTCAGAGGAAAAGGCATATTACCTTTATGCAATCAGAATTCCAGAAGATGGTAAAGCTCGAGTAGGAGGGAAAGATGTTAAGTCTGCTCGACAGGATTTCGACCAAAATGGAAAAATCACGGTTGATGTTACCATGTCTGCTGAAGGTGCCGATAAATGGTCTGAAATGACCGAAGATAATGTGAACAGAATTGTTGCCATTACAATGGATGAGGTTGTTTATAGTGCTCCTCGAGTAATGAACAAAATTTCTGGAGGGAATACACAAATTTCTGGTTCATTCAGTATGAAAGAAGCGAAAGATTTGGCTTCATTGCTTAATGGCGGTGCTTTACCGGCTCCTTGTATTATTAAAGAACAAACTAAAGTTGGTCCTACAATTGGAGCGGAAAATTCTGAATCAGGACTTATTTCTTTCTTGATAGCATTTCTAGCAGTATTGATTTACATGTACTTATATTATGGTAAGTCAGGTATTTCAGCAAATATTGCCTTAATTGTAAACGTTATTTTAATTTTTGGTTGTCTTGCCCAATTTGGTGCTGTTTTAACACTTGCTGGTATTGCTGGAATTGTGCTTACGATTGGTACTGCAGTTGATGCGAATATTCTCATCTTTGAAAGGATTAGGGAAGAACAGTATCGAGGAGTTGACCAGGCGACATCCATTGCCGTTGGATTTAAAAAGGCTTTACCTTCAATTATTGATGCAAATGTTACACACTTGTTGGTTGCAATCATTCTTAAGGTTTTCGGTACAGGTGAAATCAATTCTTTTGCTACAACTTTGATAATAGGAATTTTCACTTCGTTGTTTTCAGCAATTATCATTTCCAGATTGATTATCAATTCTTGGATGGAGAAAGGAAAAGAGATTTCTTTTTTCACCAAGATTTCAAAAGGATTGTTCCAAAATCTTTCTTTTGACTGGGTAGGTAAAAGAAAATATTTCTACATGTTCTCAATCGCGATAACCATACTTGGAGTTGTTGGGATGGTATCTAGAGGGTTGAAGACGAGTGTTGAATTTACCGGAGGTAGAACATTTGTTGTCAAGTTTGATAATGCCGCTGATATCGAATATTTAAGAGGTAAATTGGAGGCTGCATTCGTTGAGAATGGTGAAGCAGCATCTATAGACTTAAAAACCAAATCGAATGATTATAATGTGGAAATCGTTACAAACTATATGGTGAATAACGATGGGGCAATGGAAGAGGTAAAAACAAAATTGAATACAGCTCTTGATGCTTGTAAAGATAAATTTGGAAATCACCAAATCGTCGAGTCAAGAAGTATTAGTGCCTCAATTTCGAATCAATTGTCCTCTCAGTCTATCATAATGATCGTGT
Source organism: Flavobacteriales bacterium (assembly GCA_947475275.1). Lineage (GTDB taxonomy): Bacteria > Bacteroidota > Bacteroidia > Flavobacteriales_D > Crocinitomicaceae > M0103. The sequence continues at coordinate 42,305 of CANJNE010000008.1, forward strand.
TATCTTTTGTTGCAATTTTTGGATACATTTTACTTCGCTTCGGTCAGTGGCAATATTCATTAGGTGCAATTTTAGGATTGATTCACGATGCGTTCTTTGTAGTTTCTATTTTCTCATTGCTTCACGGAATTCTTCCTTTCAGTTTGGATGTAAATCAAGCATTCATCGCAGCTATTCTAACAGTAATCGGTTATTCAATGAACGATACGGTTATTGTTTTTGATAGAATTCGCGAGAATTTGAGAAATAGTAAGGAAGGTGATGATCATAAAGAAATCATTAATAAGTCATTGAATACAACTTTAAGTAGAACTTTTAACACTTCCATGATTTTATTTGTGGTAGTATTAATCATGTTTATTTTCGGTGGCCCTGCAATTAAAGGATTCTTATTTGCTCTGCTAGTTGGTGTTGTAATTGGAACGTATTCATCTCTATGTGTAGCCACACCAATTTTGATTGACTTCTCCAAGAAATTGAAATCTTAAGGATTTAAAATTTTGATATTAAAAAGCCGGTTCGCCGGCTTTTTTGGTTTTACAGATTTATTATTTTGCTCGATTTTTCTTTTCTTAAAAAGCCATTTAGAATCGTTTTTGCATCCCGATCTTCAACATGTCGTTCAATAAATCGATTCCATTTTAAAGGGTGCAGATGATTGAAATGAAAGGGTGCATAACCAAATCCAATTATGCTTCCTTGTTCAACTAGGACGATGCTTTTTTCACTTTTGTTTCGACCTTTGTCAATAACATAAAAGCTTTCGCGATTGAAAGTTAGCTTATCTATAAGATTTTGAATTCGTTTGTTATAACTTTCTGCGTCTTCATCCTGAATACAAGCACCTTTACAAAGCTTAATAGTGTAATGAAAACATGAATCTTTTGAAGGGTACATGTCACAAAGTTTTTGACACAATTCAAATTTTTCAATCCATTGGGAAATAGTGTTTGTTGCTTCTTTTTTTGTTGAAAAACTTGCAAAAGGAATCTCAGGATTTTTGGATGTTTGCGCGTGATAAATCCGTAAGTAACCGTTTTCATCAGTATAATCGTAAACACCAATTGGAAATCGGCTATTTCTTAATTGGCGATTATATATGGGCTTGTTAATTTTGATGAGTTGAGACTCTTTTAATAACGCAATGAGTTCCGAACCTGTTTCTTCAAATTCAACACGTGCAATTTCCATTTTCATTTTCGCACCCTTTTTTGTAGTGTTGTTACGCAAATGTTGTTCAACGCGTTGTTTAATGTTCTTACTTTTCCCTATATAAATGAGTTGGTTATTTTCATTAAACAATTTATAAATACCAGTTTTACCAGGTAGCTCATCCAAGCTTGATATATTTAAATTAGGATGAAGGATTTTGGGATTAATCTCTTCTTGAATAAACGTATTGAGTTTATTTTTATCTTTTTCATAAAGTATTCCGAAAAGTTCAGCAGTAGCAAGTGCATCGCCGCCTGCTCTATGTCTTCCTTCAATTGAGATTTGAAAATGATCGGCAATTTTTCCTAAACTGTAGGATGGTAGTCCTGGAATAACATATCTCGATGCGCGAACAGTACACAAATGAGGCAATCGAAAATCATATCCTAAATTCTTGTACTCCTGTCTTAAGGTGCCGTAATCAAAACCAACATTGTGTGCAACAAAAATACATTCCTTTGAAAACTCAATTATCTTTTTTGCTACCTCGTAAAATTTTGGAGCATTCTCTACCATTTTGTTATTGATACCCGTGAGCCGAACGATAAATTCAGGAATGTTAATCTCCGGATTGATTAAGGTTTCAAACTTTTCGATAATGCGCTCCCCGTCATGCTTGATTAATGCAATTTCAGTAATTTTTGAGTTCTTTGGACTTCCACCAGTGGTTTCAATATCAACGATTACGTAGTTCATTCATTTCAAAAATACGATTAATTATTGATTCAAATCCTCAGACAAAACGATTCGTTGTGTTCTGAAATGTTGTAACTTAGCCAAAAAATTATAATATGAAATGTTTACTTATTTTTTCCTTTCTTTTAACAACTTTATTCAGTTTTTCCCAAAGTAATCTTACTATTTTTAGTAATGACGGGAAACAGTTTTATGCTATTATGAATGGTATAAAGCAAAATTCTTTGCCTAAAACCAATGTATACATCAGTGGTATCAAAAATGGTAATTATGCTGTTAAAATAATATTTGCTGACGGTGTAACTGCAGATATCGATAAGAATATAATGCTTACGGAACCATCTGATATTACAACTAAAATCGCTTTTAAGAAGGGGAAAGGAAAATTACAATTGATAAGTTTAGAGCCTACGCACGGTGTATTAACTGATCCTTCGACTGTTGTTTATAGATCTACAGATGCTTCAGTATATACAGATGCTCCAGTTGTTACTCAAACGGTTACTACAACAAGCACAACAACTACTCAAAGGAACGACAATCAAAACGGAGGTGTAAATATGAATGTTGGTGTTTCTGGAAATGCAGCTAATCAAGGAATGAATCAAACAACCACTATTACCAATACTTCAAATCAAAGTACAAATGGAGGTATGAATATGAATGTTAACGTTAACGATCCAAACAATTCTAACGGAAATATGGGAATGAATATGAATGTTAACGTTACTGATCCTACTTATAACAATAACAATAATAATGGAGGTATGAACATGAACATGAATGTTAGTGATCCAAACAATCCCAATGGTAACATGGGGATCAATATGAATGTTAATGTAACGGACCCAACAATGACTAATGGCACTGGTGGTATCAATATGAATATTGATATGAGTGGAATGGGTATGGATATGGACATGAGTGGAACTGGCAATGGCAATGGAACAACTCAGTCGACGTCATCGTCTTCCACAACTACAACTGTTACTACAACACAAACTTCTTCATCCTCAAGTTCTTCTCATGGCTCCACGAGTATAAATACGAATAGCTCAGGAAATTCTACTGCGGTTACAAATAATTCGTCAAACAATGGTGGAAGCATCAATTGCAAAAACATCTTAGTTGATGATGCAACATTCGTTAATGATATTAAAGGTCTAAGCTTTGATTCGGATAAAGTTGATTTGATTCGTGGAGATTTGCAGAATTATTGTATTACAGCAAGCCAAGCTTATAAAATTGTTGAAACATTAACTTACGATTCTGATCGTTTGGATATTTCTAAATTTTTGTACGACAGAATGATTGATAAGGACAAAGCAAATGTTTTGCTTCCATTGTTGACTTATGATTCAGACAAGATGGAATTTAAAGAGTATACAAGAAAATAAAAAATATTGGGTATAAAAAAAAGTGGCGAGAGCCACTTTTTTTGTTTTATCTAAATTGAAAATATTTATTTTGATGATTTTTAAATTAAGCTAGTACGCCAAGAACTTCCGCCATTTTCTTTCCAATATGAGCTGGAGAATCTACGACATGAATGCCGCATTCTCTCATAATACGTTTCTTAGCTTCTGCAGTATCATCAGCGCCACCAACAATAGCCCCTGCATGTCCCATTGTTCTACCTTTAGGGGCAGTTTCACCAGCAATAAATCCTACTACAGGCTTTTTAGAATTTTCTTTAATCCATTTTGCTGCAATTGCCTCAAGATTACCTCCAATTTCACCAATCATGATAATTCCTTCAGTTTCAGGATCATTCATTAATAATTCTACTGCTTCTTTTGTAGTAGTTCCAATGATTGGGTCTCCACCAATTCCTATTGCAGTTGTTATTCCAAGTCCAGCTTTAGCAACTTGATCAGCAGCTTCATAGGTTAAAGTTCCAGATTTTGACACAATACCTATTTTCCCTTTCTTGAAGACAAAACCAGGCATGATCCCAACTTTTGCTTCTCCAGCAGTAATAACCCCAGGACAATTTGGACCAATCAATCGGCAATCGAAACCTTTGATATACTCACGAGCAATTACCATATCTTTTACTGGAATACCTTCTGTAATACATACAATTACTTTGATTCCAGCTTCGGCCGCTTCCATTATCGCATCAGCTGCAAATGCCGGTGGAACGAAAATAATCGAAACATCCGCACCTGTTTGATCAACTGCATCTTTAACAGTGTTAAAAACAGGTCTTTCTAAATGTTGTGACCCACCTTTACCAGGCGTAACACCACCAACTACATTGGTGCCATATTCGATCATTTGTCCGGCATGAAAGGTACCTTCACTTCCGGTAAATCCTTGAACAATTACTTTGGAATCTTTATTTACGAGTACACTCATTTTTCGAGTTTTTTATTTCTAGTTTATATTGTATACAAAATTAAACGTTTGCTTGCTTTGTGCAAGGATTGGAACCTTTTTTATTGCATTATTTTACGGCAAATATTTTCATTTCGAATTGTAGAATCGAATTTTCTGGTATTGAATCTAATTTGTATTCGCCATAGGCCAATTGTGGAGGTGAAATCATGAATACTTCTGCTCCTGGTTTAAGTTCCAATGCGATTTCCTTCCATGCCGCAATTAAGTCTTTTACAGCAAACTGCACTAATTCCTTTTGTTCATCAACAATTTTCCCACTTAACAATGAAGCTTTATAGGTAAATTGAATACTATCCTGATAACGTATGAATTTACCAGCTCCAGGGGTGATAATTTTATAGTGCAAACCGGAATTGGATTGAATACAAGAGACTCCCTTTTTAGCCAAATAAGACTTGATTTCTTTATCAAAATTAACTTTATCGGATTCAGAATATGTTTGGCATCCAAAAAGTAATACCGATATAAATAAGTAGGTAAGAATATGCCACTTCATAATTATGAAACAAGTATTAGTTCGGCCAAATAGTGGTCATCCATTTCGTACACTTTCGACGCCTTGTAACCAGTATTTTTTGCAGCTTGAAATAAATTGTCAAAATCCACATATAACCAGTCAAACCATTCACTTTTTTCTGTTTTGTATTGCATTTGAAACCTGAAGTTTCCGTAATATTCCGTATTTAAATCAATCCAAAGCGATCCATCTTCATCTTCGTACAGGTATTTTATGTCTGATGAGTCACACAAGATTTTTCCACCTGGATTTAATAATTTTTTAGCATGAATAAGTGTTGCTTCCAGATTGGAAAGTTTTCCTGCAATACCAACACCGTTCATTAAGAGCAGTAAAGTATCGAATTTACCACCTTCAAAATCGAAAAAATCTTGTTGAACAGCATTTATTCCCATTGCTTTCATATGGCTGATTGCACCAGTTGAAGTATCAATGGCAAGAACCTTGTTACCTCTATCCATTAATTCGAGCGCATGGATACCTGCACCAGCACCAACATCTAAAACAGAGCCTTTCACAAGATTTAATGCTTGAAGTTCCAATTCTGGCATTTCAGAAAGCCCACGAAATAATACCTCAACAGGAATAATGTCATCCTCGCAAATGTCTGATTTAACAATGATATCTGCAGGTTTTTTAGATTTTTGAAAGTCAAGTATTGCCTGACCAATAGGGTCGCCTTGTTTTGTCATTTAATAATCGTATTCATCGTATTTTTCATATCCACCCAAATCTTCTTCATCATAGTCATCATCATAGCCATCGTAACCAAACTCATCTTCTTCATCAATATCGCCAACAAACATGTTTTCATTGTCTTCAGCTGATTTTGAGTCTTCTGGTGGTGCGCCTCCTACTGATAATAACAATTGAGGAGTTTGTGGTCCTTCTTTTTCGTAACCTATGAGTTCGATTAAAAAAATCCACATACGCATGAAATCGTAAACCAAAATAAATTTTTGATCTGGCTCTTCAAGATAATTTTTAATAATTGCATTCTTCATTATCGATGCTGGAGCATCAATATCATCGTCTTCGTAGGATAAATCCATTAAGCTGATTTCAAAACCTTTATCCCAACTGTCGTTTGAAACATAAAAGCTCGCCATTTCATTACCACTGAAATTAAAGGAATTAACGATACTTTTATAAAACGATTCAAAATTATCTTGATCATCAATGAGAATATCACGAAAAATTTCGTTGTCACTGTCTGTATCAAGAAGTACCCTGAATTTTAGTCCTGCCATCTTTTTTATTTTCGTTATATAAATGTAATGGTTTTGAATTTATTGAAGCTCATTTTTTAACTCGAGACCAAGATTCTTTCCTAAATTCAACATAAAACGATAAGCTTCATCGTAATCATTTTCAATAATACCTTCGAGAATAGCTTCCTTTATTTGGGATTTTATTTTTCCAATTTCATTACAAGGTCCTATTCCGAACGTTTCCATAACCAATTCACCTGAAATTGGGGGTTGAAAGTTTCGTATACGGTCTTTTTCTTCAACAAGAAGAAGTTTCTCCTTTACCTTCTTAAAGTTTTCCCGATAGCGTTTTACTTTAAACTCATTTTTAGAGGTAATGTCAGCATTACATAATATCATTAGATCTTCAATATCATCACCAGCCTCGCTTAAAAGTCGGCGAATTGCAGAATCGGTTACTGAGCC
>CANJNE010000009.1 GCA_947475275.1 Flavobacteriales bacterium
TGATATACTCAAACGATTCGAAACCAGTCAAGGTATGTTTATTATCGTCGAGTTCAACGGAAATGGTGTAATTCACTTCCTGTTGCCAATAGTTTTGGGACTAGCTATATGATCCAATAAAAAGCGATAGATTAGCGATGATGTTTTTCATAGGAAAGTTTTGAAGGATAAATTTAATTATCAAATTCTGATTTTGATAGAAAAAATTACGCGAAGCTGCCTTTTCAACTTTTTTAATTGTTCAAAATTCCTCCCCCTATATCCCCCTCTTAAGGGGGAATTTTAGCAAAAATGCCATAGTCTATTATAAATAAAAAAGGTCGGCGAACCGACCCTTTTCAAATTTTATTATGATTTTCTTATTTCAAAATCAATCGGTGCATTGAAACAAATGTTCCGTTGGAAACTTCTACAAAGTAAATTCCTACTTGAAATGCACTTAAATCCAAAATGGTTTCATTTCCATTTATTTCAAAGCTTTTCGTCATTGAACCATTCGCTGCTGAAACAGTAATCTTTCCATTTTCAATAGCATTAGCACGAATTGTTACCAAACCAAAGCTTGGATTAGGGAAAATTTCCAATATGTTTGATTCAATTGAATTGATTCCAAGATAATTGTCCGTTCCATCGCAATTTTCGTCGATGCCATTATTTAAAATTTCAACGGCATTCGGATTGATATTGGGGTTGTTGTCGTTACAATCACCAGTTTCAGTTGCATAACCATTTCCTGGATCTTCACACAATTGCATCCCAATAAGGCTACCTCCAAAATTATCACCATCCAAATCTTCGTAATATGTTATGAATGTCAATCCATCATCAACGCCATTCAAACAGTCGTTATCTAATCCATCACAAATTTCAGTTGCACCAGGATATACTGTAGGTTCTGCATCGTCACAATCGGTATTGTTGGTTGCGAAACCAGGCCCTGGATTTGAACAAAGGCTTAAACCCGCAGATTGAGTGGCATCACCAAAACCATCATTGTCGGCATCGGTGTAATAGGTTACAGGTCCTAAAATTTGATTGTTGTTGTCATCACAATCTCCACCACTTAAAACATACCCATTGGGTTGGTTACAACCTGTTTGTGTGATTTGTTGATTACCAACGCCGTCATTATCTGTATCCTGATACCAAACTGTATTTGGATTAATCAGTGAATCACTATCGTTGCAGTCCGTATTGTTCAATACGTAGTTTGCTGGAGCAGTACAAGCTGAAATGGTTGTATTTGTTGTTCCGAAACCGTCACCATCTGCATCTGCATAAAACGTCTGAGGTGTTAAAGATGTGGAATTACCAATTAAGGTAACATTATCATTTCTCCAAGTGGAACCTGATTGGGCCATACTAAGGATGTAAAATCTAAATGTCACTTGATCAACTGCATCAAAAGCTGAACCAAGCAAAACGGTATCGATTTTATCAGTTGTGATTGGCGCGCCCGTAGCTAAATCAGCAGTGTAATTATCTAAGCTTGAACGCAATACCCATGAAGGTGTTCCGCCAGATGCACTGATTCTGTTTGTGAAAATCAATTTATTCAAGTCTAAAGTATAACAATCGGCTGCATCAATAGAAAATTCATTGTATTGATTCAAATCTATTGTGCCAGAAGTATTCCAACCACTGTTATTGAAAACGTTGTTGGCTGCAGCACATGTAGTACCAGATGTTCCGTAAGGACTAAAAGTCGCAAATGCCGGTTGAGCTGTTACATCTAGAGCGGTTACAGGGCAAGCAGATGGTTGCGTAAATTCATAAACTCCGATAGTAGTTCCAAGTGCGGTTGCGTCACCTCCTGAACAATCTTCATCGATTCCATTGTCTGGAATATCTGTTCCGTTAGGATTAATACTTGCTAAATTGTCATTACAATCTTGGTTATTGCTTACGTAACCAACCGGAACGGTGCAAGCTGTTGTTGTATTCGTTGGAGAGCCAAATCCGTCGTTATCACTATCTAAATAGAAAACAGTTGTTGGCAATCCTATTGACGAGTTATTATCATCACAGTCATTGGAATTGGTTACATATCCAACCGGCAAAGAACAACCAATCGTTGTATTATTTGGATTTCCGAGTCCATCACCATCAGTATCTGCAAAATAAGTAATCCCCGCTGCGATGGTTAAATTTATAGTAATGATACTGTCGCAAAGTGCTGCGTTCTGAATGGTATCAGAGTATATTCCGGAAACCGTGTAGGTCTCATCACCACTTGGTACGGTGTATGAGTTACAATTAGAAACTGAAATCGTTGAGGTTGTGATACAAGAATTTTCGGGAGTTACGGATTCCCAAGTTGAACCAAAACGAATCTCATCAATTTCTACATTACCTGTTCCCGTTGCTGCTGTTCCTGCTTGACGCAAGAAGATAGAAGCAAAATTTGCGAATGTATTCGTTCCAGAACTGTTTGAAACTGTTGCTGCCGGTTCAGGGGCGCTCACGTTAGGATTGATAAACAAACTGGCTTGAATTGGAGCCACAGCAGCATTCAATTTTACAACAACAAAAATGGTTGTCCCAACAGGATATTCACCACTGTATGTTTGAGTCGGTGTCCCTCCTGTTGTATTTTGCACACCCATTTGAAAAGTATTAGGTGTAACACCTGCTTTAATGAATACTCTTGGCGCAAAGATGGTGACACTGGCCCCTGCAGTTCCACCAAATCCTGTAAAATACTCACCTGTTGCACTCAAACCTGTAGTATTTGATACTTTAACAAAAAAGGAATAATACCCAGTTCCTGCAATACCCGTTATGGCTTTATTAACATCTTCTGTATTTCCTGCAACCAAGGTAGAACGATTTCCAATAGCATTAGGAAGGTTATTTGCATACAAACTATTGCCTTGATCGGAAGGCGTTGTTATGGTCTGCTGTTGGCCTGGAGTTGCTCCACTATGTGTGGCCCAGCCATTTGCATTCAATGCACCATTAAAATCAAAAGTTTCGATTCCTTGTGCGCTAACTTTTTGAAATAAAAGGGCTGTTAAACTTAAAAGTAATATCTTTTTCATTTCTAGAATATTTTAGCGCAAAAGTACGAAAGACTAACTCATGTATTTTTCTCTTACATTAAATAATTGTCAACAAAAAAGCGACCGAAGTCGCTTAAAATATTAGTGCATTTGTTCATCCTCTTCAGGATCTGGTGGAAATAATTTTGGAAGATCGGTAAAACCCTGCTCCCTATCTATTAAATCCTCTAGTTGTGAAATCGAAATTCCTTTGGCAATAATTTTCTTATTCTTATCCAAAACAAAAACTCGTGGTGTTGAAAAAATGTCATATGTAGTTTGGTAATTCAAAGATTCAATGGTAGTATATCGAAGTAAATTATGCAACTTAGATTGATTATCTGTTTTATCAGAGGCATCTTTAAAAAGTTGATCAGTTACACCAACATTAATAAAAGTCAACTTGTTGTCTTTGATGAATTTTTTCCATTTTTCGAAATCTTCACCTACTGCTTTTCCTACAGCAAAAATCTCAACGTTGCGTGCTTTAAATTTTTCTTTGTAAAGTGTTTCCAATTTTGGAGTTGTTTTTTTACAGTGCCCACATTCTGGATCCCAGAAATATAAAATAGTGTAATCAGAGGTCAAATCATAGAATCCTTTCCAATTGACATCAGTTGTGTCCCTTAAAATGACATTCGGGGGTCTTACGCCAATTACGAGGTTCTTTTTAATTGGAATATCCTTGCACAATTCGTCCAATTTATCTGGTTTCACCCAAGTTGCTATAGAATTACCATTGGCATCTCGTTTACAATAATACCTTTCTACCATGTACAAATACACTTTGTCCATTCCCATGATGTTGCTTTTACCATAGGTAGATGTGATGTAAGAAACGCAATATTCGAACGCTTTGGATTTCGGGTTCAATTGATCGCACAATTCAAAAGCATATTTGATGATGGTGTCCCAATGTTGAATGGTCATTTTGCTACTGAAAAGATATTCCAATTTAGAATGAAAATCAGGGGAATTTACCAATCTATCATCGTTGAAGTCTACATTGTCCCAATAGTGCTTACGGTAATAATTGTATCTAAAATTGGAATCAAGAATATTTCCTTTCTCATCTTTGGGGGCTTCAGGCACCTCAACATCGATAGTCATTCCTACGTATTTAGACCAAAGTAAATCAGGATTATTGCTCATTATCGATTTCTGATAATCACTCACTGATTTATTTACACTTTCAATTTGTTTGGTCAAATTTTTATGTGCTTCGGACGAGGCTTCCATTTTAGAAAGTGAGTCTGATAATTTTGTGAGTTCATTCCTTTTTGAACTTATGAAATTCAAATAATCCAAAAACACTTTATTTTCTCTGGATTTAACGATTTTCATATTTTTATAAAAATCAACCTCTCCTTTTTCATTTTTATTTTCAAGAGTTTCTATTGAAACTTCCTCATTGTTGTATACAAACTGGAAAAACTTTTGTCCTGGTAAAAGAAGGCCTAGCATTCCTGCTTTTTGCTTGGTCCCATCAAACTCAACGACGCCATTTTTTATGATAGCCGTATCAGCATAATAAAGGTTTTTACCGAAGTACTTTACCAGATGTACAGTTGTATCCGAATAACCCGGAACTTTAAACTTTATTTTTTGACTGATGGAACAACTAGAGATTAATGCAATTGAAAAAAGAATTAAATACTTCATAATTATAAGTTGTTTTTATTTCACGAATTTACCTTCTCTTGACGTGTCAAAAATACAAAACACGCTAAAATTAACATTTCTTTAACCTATTTAGCCAAAAATTTTAATTCTTGGGTTGCTGTCAAAAAACTTGCCATTACAAATAAACTAAAAGCAATAATTACGGCAAAATAAGGCTCCATTGTAAATGATGATTCCAATGGAAAACCGCTAGAAATAATAAAATTTTCAACAAATGGAATTAGGCATAGAAAAACTAATAATCCCAAAAGTCCCATAATACCGAAAAGAAAAACGAAATACTTCAGGAATACTTTAGTTATACTTTTTTTACTATAACCTAAAAGATAAAGCGTTTTAATTTCATAGGTATTACGACTCAGTAAAAGTTGTAGAAACTGCATCATGATCAAACCTGAAAGAACAAGTGTTAGGATAGCTACAACAGCAGTAATCAATAAAGTTTTTTCTAAAATACTTTTGAGTCTTGCGGATATCATTTGGTTATTTTTTGCTTCAAGTCCTTTATTCTCTAATGCAGATGAAAGTTTACCAAATTCACCACTTATACCCTTAACAATCAACTGATTAACTTTCATTTTAGTCAAATCTCCATGATTGATGTTGCAATATTTCATAAATGTTTCAGGAATTAAAATCGCATTAAATTCATTTGTAAATCCTACGATATTTGCATCAAACCATTCTTTTTGAGAACCTTGGCCAATCGTAAACTTAAATTTCACATCCATGATGAGTTCATCTGATAGTTGCGGCAGATTTCTAGCCACCATAAAGGTGTTTAGCATTAAAACAAAATCTCTTGGTAATGCAATAGGAACAGTTTTATCATTCTTGTTCCAGCTCCAGTTGCTTTTGTCTAAATCTAAAAAATTCTTTGGAACTGATTGAAGAAAAATATCGGAACGTAAATAAGGTACAATTTTATCATTTGTTTCAAAAGAAACCGGGAATGAATTATTTGTGACAGCTTGGATTGACGCAATGCCCTCAGTTGTTTTGAGCACATTTATTTCATTCTCTGTAAAATTCGGATTAACTAGGCTTAAAGTAGAAAAGTTCGAAATTTTCCTTTGAACCAATAAAATATCGGAACCCAAAATACCCGATTTTTTATTCGACGAATTAATTTTGATAAAAAAATGAACAGAAAGAGCTAAAAACAGGTATCCAATCAACAATCCGAAAAGTGCAATTACAACTTGTTTTTTACCTTGATTATTGAGTAAAAGCTTTTTCATCAGATAATGATATTTTGGGTAAAATCTGGCAGCTCATTGTTTTCCAATCCCGATAGGATTATGCCCGCTCTTTGCACTGAACATCTATCATGAATAATTTCAAAACAAAGAGAAGCTGTGTTTTTATCAAGGTGTGCAAAAGGCTCATCCAGTAAAATATATTCATAAGGTTGGCTTAACGCTCTTAGAATGGCTACCCGTTGTTTTTGTCCCATTGACAAAGTTGCAGTTATTTGGTTCCATTGCTTTTTGATGCCAACATGCTCAGCAAGGTAGAGAGCTTCTGCTTCGGAGAAAGTCTGAAATATTTCATTTTTAAGCTTAATATTCTCCCAAACAGTTAATTGATCAAAAAGACGTAAATCTTGAAACACCATTGAAAGTTTAGCTTGTCTGATTGCACTCCAATTATCAAAAGGAATGTCTCGAATATTTATTCCATCAAAAAGGATGTTTCCGCCATAATCTTTCCGCAGTCCGAAAATCATTTGTAAAAAAGTTGATTTCCCTTTGCCACTTTTCGCAGATATATAAATGTTCTGACCAATCAAATTTGCATTACCATGTGACCAAAAACTCCATTCGGGATGTTGGATATCGTTCAATGGTTCTGGAAGTAAATTCTGGAGGATAATGTCCATATGGTGTATTTAAAGAAAAGACAATATTTGTTTGACCAATAAGCTATCTGCATCGTGCGGCATCCAAACAGCATCTTCATGCCTGCGAAACCAAGTTAACTGACGCTTGGCATAGTTTCTTGTATTTTTCTGAATGAGTTCCACTGCTTTTTGCAAAGAAATTTGTTGATCCAAATGTGTGAAAAGTTCCTTGTATCCAACCGTTTGCAATGCTTGCAAATGAGAAAATTTCCGAACACTTTTCACCTCATCAAGTAACCCATCATCCATCATTTTCAAAACCCTTTGGTCAATCCTTTGATATAGTATTTCTCTTGGATGATCAATAACGAAACGTTTAATATTGAATGTTTTGTCTTGTTTTTTGTTTGTTCGCAATTGAGAATATTGTTTACCTGTAATTCTAATGGCTTCAAGAGCACGAAGCAGCCGCATTGGATTTTGTTTATCTATTTCCTCATAAAAAACAGGATCTTTTTGCTTTAATTCTTCCAAAAGGAATTCCAATCCATTGGCTTCTAATTCTTGTTGAAGTTTATTTTTTATGTTGGCATCAACTGGTATATCATCAATTCCTTGACATAATGCGTCAATATACATCCCTGATCCACCAACTAGAATAGCATAATCTTGTGTTTTGAAAATTTCTTTTAAAATTCCCTCTGCTTCTGAAGCAAAAACAGCTGAACTAATATGGCTTGTAATGGAATGAGAATCTATAAAATGATGCGCAATACCTTTCATTTCCTCAAGGCTTGGTTTCGCAGTTCCTATATTTAACTCTTTGTAGAACTGTCTCGAATCGGCAGACAGAACCTCTGTTTTAAGTTCAAGAGCCAAAGCAACAGCTAAACTTGTTTTACCACTTGCCGTTGGGCCTTCTATTACAATGAGTTGTTTGATAGTTTTTCTTTCAAAGGTAGTTGATTTACCAATAAAAATCTCCAGAAAAAAGTCTCTTTGGTGGAAGAAAAATTAAATAAATTGATCCTACTCTTCTGCTCGCCAAGTATTGTAATTGAAAGGTTCAAGCCTACAAATAAACATCTGCTTAATGGCGATACTATAAATATTAATGCTACCAGCTTTGCAAGCGACCTTTACTTCTTAATAGCATCCCAGGCCATTTCGAAAAGTCGACTTTTATATTCGAAATCTTCGTTTAAAGTTTGATTTTTATTGAGATGTTTTACAGTAGTTTCAACAAGCGAAGTAAGGATCCTAACAACAAAAAGTGGATTGAAATGCTTAAAAATTCCTTGATCTATTCCTTGTTCAATCAATTCCAGGTTCATTTGAACATATCGTTGCGCCCGCTCCACCTCTTCGTCGTAATAAGGAGAATTTTCAAATTGAAGCATGAATTCAAAATCCTCCGGGTGCTCTAAATTCCATTCCACTGAAGCCAACCATAATGTATAAATTGATTCTTTCAACGTTGCACCATTATAGATCTGTGTCATTGAATAATTGAAGATTCTGTCTTTTATATCTTGATATAAAGATTTTACCAAAATTTCTTTGGTTGGGAAATAATGAAAAAGAATTCCATTACTTACCCCTGCTTCTTTTGCCACTAAAGCCGTAGGTGTCCCATAAAAACCACTTTCCGCAAAAAGTTTACGAGCAGTTTTCATTAACAATTCCCGTTTAGACATTCTAAGTCATTTTTCGACAAACTTAGAAATATAGACTATTCAGTCAATTTAGATATAAAAAACTTAAGAACACAGTATTGTTAAACTACATGTATCCTGCTTTTTCTTTTGGAAAAGCGTTAAGGGTTGCGCTTGCCTTTGCAATTAAAACATTACTATGATTAAAAATCTCTGCCTCCATGAAAATCAATCGATTTCCAATTTTTATAGGGTTGGATAAACATTTTAGTTTATCGTCTAAATTGCAAGCATTTAAAAAGGAGACTTTGAATTCTAAGGTTGAAACTACCATCCCCTTTTCGCAAACAAGAGAAAGCGCGCCGACACCAATTGTTGCATCCAAAAGGGCGGCAATACATCCTCCATGCATAGCATTTGGTGTAGCAAGATGTTTTTCAGAGACATTTAAATGGTATTCAATTACACCGTAATCTTTAATTAAGAACGATGCCCCAAGCAGGTTGCCAAAATTATTATTTGCAATGTAGGCTTTAATTAGCGGGTTTTGATTGAGTGAATGCATGGGATAAATTCAATTTTGGGATGCCGGAAAATGAATGTTCGAATTTGAAAATTCTTTATAGATAACTTCATTAATATCATGCTGAACGGCATTGCAATCAGATGTTTTTGACCAGGCCCAAATCAGAATTTCCATCCCTGAAGCCGTTAGCGAAGTAATCCCAACGAAAGTACCTTTCTCTTTTATAATTCTTTTGTCTTCTAAAAGAATTTTTTGAATTGTTTCTCTTATGAGGTCAAAATCTTGCCCGTATTCCAGGGTAATTGTCCAATCATTTCTTCGTTTACCTTCCTTGGTGAAATTGATAATATTTCCATTTGCTACTGGTCCGTTTGGAAGAATAATCACCTTATTATCTGCGGTGTATATGTAAGTGTTAAAAATTTGAATTTCTTTAACCACTCCTTTTTGCGTTTGTATGAGCACTGTATCACCTACCTTAAATGGTTTCAGTACTAAAATCATTATTCCACCTGCAAAATTTGAAAGTGTTCCCGAAAATGCCATACCAATTGCGAGACCAGCAGCACCCAAAATCGCAACAAAGGATGTCATTTCAATCCCTAGCTGCGTAATTGCCGTTACGACTACCAATATTTTAAGAACCAGAGAAATAAAGCTCGTTGAAAAAGTAATTAGACCCTCATCAGTATTGCTTTTTCTCAGTACGCGAACGAGTCCTTTGGAAATCATTTTTGCTAACCAAAATCCCGCTATAACTATTACAATAGCCGCTATAACATTTGTTCCGATTCTCAATAAAAATTGATTTAAATCGGTGTATTTCATCCCTAAAAACTCTTCAATCCAACTCATTTAAGTTTTTTAAATATCAACAAAACTAAATTAAAGTTTCCATTTATAAAGGTACGGTTCAAATTATTAAATGTATATTTAGTTCATGTTTTTCGTTTTATCAAAGGCGCTACTTTTTTTACTTTCCCCACTTACGTGGGTAGCAATTGCTCTATTGATTGTTTTATTCTCAAAGAATGCCAAGACAAAAAACATCGCCGTTTGGATTACTTTTTCTTTGTTCATATTATTTTCAAACACCTTTGTCTTTCTTGAAATAACAAGACTTTGGGAAGTTCCGGGAAAAAAAATAGAGGATTTGGATTCTTGCTATGATGCGGCTATAGTATTGACCGGAATGGTTGAATATGATAATGATTTGGAACGCTTAAGTATTCGAAGGGGGGCAGACCGAATTTGGCAGGCATTGACTTTATATCATCAAGACAAGGTTAACAAGATATTAATTTCAGGTGACAACGGATACATTACAGATCATGGTCTGCATGAGGCGAAGCAACTAAAATCATTATTGGTTTCATGGGGAATTCCAAAGGAAGACATAATCACTGAGGAAAAATCAAGAAACACCTACGAAAATGCTTTAGAAACGAAAAAACTGATTGATGAGAAGTATCCTCAATTAAAAAATAATATACTTATCACGTCTGGAAGACACATGAAAAGGGCAAAAGCATGTTTTGATCAAGTGGGACTTGAGTGTGAAACCTATTCTACCGACATGTATACGGGTACATCGAGAAACTATTATTGGGATCAATACATAATACCTGATTTCAACACTTTATTAGAGTGGAATTACCTCTTAAAAGAAATTATTGGATACATTGTGTATGACGTTCAAGATTACATCGACTAAAATTTAAACTTTTCGCATAGTTAAGACGATAGTTGTTGTTAATTTTGAAGCATGTTATTGCGATTGGGTCTGGTATTCTTTTTTTTCATTCAAATTACTGCGCTTAATGGCCAAAAAAGTCTTAACGCTTTCAGGCGTGGTGAGAAAATCGTCTTAGATGGTCGTCTGGATGAAAAAATATGGCAAGATGCCGAAACCGCTAGCGAATTTGTACAAATCAATCCTAACCCCGGTTCCAGGGCAAGTCATGAGTCTCGGGTTAAAGTATTATATGATGATGAAGCGATATATTTTGGAGCCGTTTTGTTTGATTCTTTAGACAATATTTCCAAAGTGCTTTCCCCAAGGGATGAATTCAACGCCAATACAGACAACCTACAAATTGTTTTAGACACCTACAATGACGATATCAATTCCTTTTTGTTCGGCGTATCGAGTGAAGGCGTTCAATACGATGGCAAAATTACCGCTTCAAGAACAGATCTCTCCTTAAATATGGTTTGGTCTAGTGAGGTACTAATAACTGATTCAAGTTGGAACGTTGAAATAAAAATTCCTTATTCAGCATTCAGGTTTTCGAAGAATGAGATACAAACATGGGGCCTTAATTTTGTTAGGTATATCAGTAGAAACAGGGAACGCTCATCTTGGAATACAATCAAACCTGACTTTGACAACTGGCCTGCTCAGGCAGGCACCTTAAACGGAATTCATGATATAAAACCACCTGTTAGATTAGCTTTGATCCCATATTTGTCTGGATATTTAGATAATAATGGGACATCAACAAATACTAATTTTAATGCTGGAATGGATGTCAAATGGGGACTGAATGAAGCTTTTACTATCGATATGACTTTGGTTCCTGATTTCGGTCAAGTAGTATTTGACAATCAAGTACTAAACTTATCTCCATTTGAAATTCAATTCAATGAAAATCGCCAATTTTTCACAGAAGGAACTGAATTATTTACAAAAGCGGGGCTTTTTTATTCGAGAAGAATTGGGGTCCAGGCTCCCTACAATGTGTTGACCACCCAATTACAACCCAACGAGACACTCATCAATTATTCAGGTTCTTCAGACTTGTTAAATGCAACAAAATTTTCCGGAAGAACCAAAAAAGGACTAGGAATTGGAGTGTTTAATGGTATCACAGATCGACAATCAGGAACTGCATTGAATACTATTTTGGGAAGTACCCGAGAAATTACGGTTTCTCCTCTAACCAATTTTAATGTCTTGGTTTTGGATCAAAATTTACCCAATAACAGTTCCCTTACATTAACCAATACCAATGTAATGCGAGCAGGAAGTTTTTACGATGCAAATGTAACGGCGATGCAGGCCCGATTGAATTCTAAGGAAAATAAATATTTTATTGCCGGGCAAACAAGTATGTCCAATATTTTTGAAACTGATCAAGTTAAAACAGGATTCAACACATCGCTAAGATTAGGCAAACATACCGGAAATTTCATTTTCAATAGCGGTTTATTTCTGGAATCTGACACATACAATCCAAATGATTTAGGCTTTAACACAAATAATAACAAGCAAAATTTTGATTTCACAATAGGTTACCGAAGATTCGAACCATTCGGGATTTTCAATCAATTATATAGCTCATTAAATTTCAATTACAATAGACTTTATCGACCAAATGTCTTCACATCATCTTCATTATCAGGTTCTGTAACACTCATTGACAAGAAATTCAATGCTACTGGTTTTGAATGGTATACTTCTATTGTGCAATCTTATGATTATTTCGAGCCAAGAGCACCAAATAGATATTTCGTTAGGCCAAGATGGTTTGATTTGTATTGGTGGTATTCTTCAAACTATCAAAAACGATTAGCCATAGACGCATCGGTATCTTATACGTTAATAGATCGAGACGAATGGGAAGAATATGGTTTCAGAGTAAGTCCTAGATGGCGTGTTAGTAATCGTGTTTTTTTAATTTACGACTTTGATCAAACGTATTCATTTAATGGTCAAGGTTATGCGCTTTCTTTCGGATCACCAGTAGAGAATTGGAATGGAATTCTTTTTGGACAGCGAGATAGATTGAATACTGTTAATGGTTTGCAACTTCAAGTTTCATTTACGAGTAAAATGAGTCTAGGTTTGAGAATGAGGCATTATCGCTCTTCAGTAAGTTATGATCGTTTTTTCGATTTAAGTGATGACGGAAGCCTGTCACCGATAAACTATTCGGGACAGCAAGCCGACGGAACTTCCGCATACAATACCAACTACAATGCTTTTACCATTGACTGTGCCTATAGATGGGTATTTTTGCCTGGAAGCGAAATTAATTTAGTTTGGAAGCATGCGGTTTTCTCTTCAGACAAATTTGTTGACAACGGTTATTTTCAAAACCTCTCCAATCTATTCGAATATTTACCTACTAACAGTTTGTCTCTGAAAGTTCTTTATTGGTTAGATTATCAAAGTTTGAAAAATAGAAAAAAGAAAAAATCATAATCATCCATCATGGTTCCAACCGGACCAATCATCATGATCACCTTTCTTTAAATCCCTAAAAATTTTCAATCCAAAATATATGGCAAGTAACAAACATATTAAGCCGTAGAAAGAAATCGAACCCCAAAAAGGAGGGACATCATAGATAAAACATAAGATAAACCCAGCAGATAAGGCTATAAATGTAAATGTTAAGATTACTTGTTTTGTAACCCGATTGATTGTATGTACCATTGGATCGATACCACGATGAGTAAGATCAACTTGAACAGTACCTGAATTTATTTTTCGAATAGCATTTTTTAAATCCAAAGGAAAATCTTCCATGTAGGTTCCTAAATCATATAGACCCATTGCAAGTTTTTTTGCCATAGTAAAAACATTAAATTCCTTTCGAATGGTTCTCATTAAATAAGGTTTTGCAAGTTCCAACAAGTCTAATTTAGGATCTAAGTGATGAATAACTCCCTCAATAGTAACCATTGATCGTGCAAGTAAAAAAAAATGAGGCGGAACTTTTAGGCCATGCAGAATGATTACATCTTTTAATTCGATAAGAATAGTGCTCATTTCATTTTCGTGATAATCTGTAAAACTATAATTCTGCACAAACTCATTAATGGCAAATTCTAATCCCCGCATGTCTTTAACTGCAACATTATCAGACATCATTTGAAGTGCTTTAATAATTGAACGAATATCTTTTTCTTTAACTGCGAGAAACAGAAGACCAAACATTTTAATGTCATGTTTCATAATGCTTCCCATCATCCCAAAATCTAGGAAACACACCTCACCTTTTTCCATAACAAGTATATTTCCCGGATGAGGATCTGCATGAAAAAAACCGTACTCAAACACTTGTTTAATGTATGAAACTGCAAGTTTTTTAGCAAGAATAGTATTGTCAAAGCCTTTTGCTTTTAATCTACCTGAATCTGTAATTTTTGTTCCTTGAACATATTCTAAGGCAAGAATTTTTTGGGTAGTGAATTTTTTATAAACTTTAATAGTGTAGGTTGTCTGATCTTCATGATCGTTTTCTATGTTTTTTGCAAATCTGTTGGCATTAATTGATTCATGGATGAAATCGAGTTCTTTTAAAATACTTTCTTCAAAATTTTTCACCAATCCTCTTGGGTCAAATGCACGAAGGGTAGGAATTCTTTTGGCGAAAATATCAGCAAGTGTGTACATCACCTTTATATCTTCAATAATGACTTTTCTTATATGAGGTCGTTGAATTTTTAAAACAATTCGTTCTCCGCTTTTCAATACCGCTTTATGCACTTGTGCCATTGAAGCCGAAGCAAAAGCCTCCTTATCAAAATGAAACAAGAGTTGATCGATAGGTTTATTAAATTCTGATTCTACTATTTGGACTGCAATATCTCCAGGAAAAGGAGGAACATTATCCTGAAGTTTTTCCAATTGGACGATAAGTTCTTTAGGCAATAAATCCGCTCGATTACTCAGGATCTGTCCAAATTTCACAAAGGTTGGTCCTAATTCTTCGCACACTAAGCGCATTTTTTCCCACCTCGTATATTTCTGGGCATTTTTCTTTGTTGTGGAAGGAATAAGTTTACGAATTAAACGGTAGCGCCCGGTTGCAATCATATAAGAAACCATTTCTTCAAATCCGTATCGAACGAACACCCTTAGAATTTGGTTGTATCGTACAAAAGATTTATACCGGTTTTGCAACCGAGCTAGCCATCCCATAATTATACCGCACTTTTCTCCAACTGATTGATTCTAGATTCTGCATTCGTTAAGTTTTTATTCATTTCAGCCAACTTTTGCTCCAGAACTTCAACTTGATTAACATGTGCAACATTAATTTTATCGTAGAAATCCTCAATTAATCCGGCAATTTTTAAATCCAAATCTTCTTTGGCTTCTTTAGCTTTTTGTAACATTTTTTCAACGAATTCCATTTCGTTTCCTTTATCATCAAAAAGACGTTCTTTAACTAGCGAATTGATTTTCTTTTTTCCCTTTTCTCCCAATTCACCTAGCTTTTCAAGCACTTGTGTTTCTTTTGAGATCGTGTACAAAGTAGTTGACAAGGTGACCAATTCCAATAATGTTCTTGCTTTCATATTTTTAAGTTTTGAAAAAAATTAGTACATTTCATTTGGCTGAGCTATTGAAATCCATAAATCAGCTATTTTATTCAATACAACTGACCTATCATGAAACTGACCGATTCTGTTTTGTCTATAACGACAACTAAAATATATTCTTTAACCCCAAGTCATACATTACTTGATGTAAAGCACATATTTGAAAAAAAATCTTTTCATCATCATATACCTATCATGACTGAAAAAAAATTGGTTGGAATGGTCAGTTTGATTGATTTTATGAGAAAAATTGGCAATGCTAGTCTAGAGGACAACGATCCGGTATATAAAAGTCAAGTTAATGAGATAATGACTTTAAATCCTATAAAAATCAACGATTCTAAAAGCATTAAAGAAGCAATTGAAAAGCTAGTTCGTCAAAATGTTCATGCTTTAGTTGTAACCGATGAAAATAATGATGTTGTCGGAATGCTTTCAACTAAAGATATTCTGCAAAAAATTCTTTTGACTTCTAATTAATCGCGTTCAGGTGTTTTCCTGCAACAAAGGCAGTCGTCCATGCCGCTTGAAAATTGAATCCGCCTGTAATTCCATCAATATCCAATATTTCTCCGGCAAAGAATAAGCCTTTAATTTTTTTACTTTCCATGGTAAGGGGGTTGATTTCATGCAATGCAACACCTCCAGCTGTAACGAATTCCTCTTTGAAAGTTGTCTTACCGGAAACTGCATATCGATCGTTCAACAAATTATTAACCAGTCGATTTTTCAATTTCCCGTTTAATTCGCTCCATTTCGCATCGATATGAATACTTGATTTTTCTAAAAGGTAAACCCAAATTTTATTAGTGACTGGAAAAGGATTAAAATTGACTATTTTTTTATTAAAATTATTGGATTTAATATTTTCCAATTGTGTTCCAAGTTCATTTTCTTTGGTTTCATTTAACCAATTGACTAAAATATGGAAGTTATAGTTTTTTTGATTCAACAACCTTGCTCCCCAAGCTGAAAGTTGCAAAATGGCAGGTCCGCTCATTCCCCAATGCGTTATTAAAAGTGGGCCCTTTCCGACTAGTTTCTCACCTTCAATCTTAACTGTTGCATCGTTAACAACATTACCCATTAAAGCGGTAACGTTTTCCGTAGGCATGTTGAATGTAAATAATGACGGTACCGGATCAATAATTTCGAGTCCTAAATTTTCAAGCCAAATGAGACCACTTTTTTTAGGTTGCCCTCCAGTTGTAATGATTACCCGGTCGAAAAAAAGAACTTCTTCATCAAATTTTAACAGCAGTTGATCGTCGATTTTTTCTATCTCTCTAACTGGCTTATTGGTAAGTATTTTTATATCTTTTGACGAAGCTTCATTGATAAAACAATCGATTATCGTTTGTGAGTCATTTGAGAGCGGAAAAATACATCCGTCGGGATATGTTTTCATCAAAATATTTCGATCTTTGAACCATTCGATAGTCGCATTTGCGTCGAATTGATAAAACAATTTCTGCAGGAATCTAGCACCTCTTGGGTAATGACCTGAGAGTTCTTTGTTGTCAAAGCAGGCATGCGTTACGTTGCATCGACCTCCACCTGAAATTTTGACTTTTGATAAAACTTTAGCGCTTTTCTCAAAAATCTTTACTTCCGCATCTGGATAATGTGTTTTCACACTTAATGCTGAGAAAAATCCTGCGGCTCCTCCACCGATTATAGCAATATTCACTTTAATTCGTTATGACTTCCTGCTCTTCTTTATTCGACTTTTTCTTAGATTTTTTTTCCTTTTTCTTCTTCTTCTTCTTCTTCTCAGAATTATCCTCAGGCATTTGGTCATCCTCAGCACCTGATGCATCTTCTACTCCGAAAGAATAAGTTTCAATTCCATTCTCATCATAACGATGTTCTTCTATTAATTCACCTTTTTTATAGAGCTTTGACCACATGACTTGATTATTTGGATAACGCTCTTCAAATAATCCTTCTGGAACACCTTTTTTGTAAAATTCATTTAGTCGAATTATTCCGTCATAGAAAAACACTTTGAACTCACCATTTTTTACATCCATTGTCCAATTTTCGACGGTTAAAAGCACACCATCGTCAAAATAGCTTTTCAAAACGCCATTACGTTTGCCATTTTTATAAGGGATTTCTTCCACCAATATCCCGTCTGGAGTATACCTTTTATAATTTCCGTTAATTAGACCTTCTGCATAATTTACTTCAGTTCTCAATTTACCCTCAGGATGAAAATCCCGTCGCATTCCGTTGAGTAA
This sequence comes from Flavobacteriales bacterium, assembly GCA_947475275.1. Taxonomy (GTDB): domain Bacteria; phylum Bacteroidota; class Bacteroidia; order Flavobacteriales_D; family Crocinitomicaceae; genus M0103. The sequence continues at coordinate 17,328 of CANJNE010000009.1, forward strand.
ATCATTAGTATAATATTCAGAAATTACCGTATCCCCATTTTTGGTGAGTTGGTATTGGATACCATCGAATTTCCCCATGTAAAAATTTGATTCTTTTTGAATGATTCCAGTGCTGTCGTAATAAACAGTGAAGGTTCCATGTTCTAATCCTTCTAAATAATTCTCTACGACTTGAGTACAGCCAGATTTGAAGTATGTAATAATTTCTCCATCCTCCTTACCATTGACAAAAGTTACTTGTTGTTGTAATTGACCATTCAAATAACAAGTTTCGCAAGTACCCGAGAAGGCTGCTCCAGTGCTATTTGTAACCACCAGTTTTCTATCTTCATCAAAAACGAGTTTTTCTTGACAATCGATAACCCCTGGAGTGAGCCCGCATTGCCACGTTGGTTTATATCCTGCTGGTTTTTCATAACATTTCAATCTTGCTTCTTGATTAATTTGAGCATTTACGAGGTTAAACAATAATATAAAACTCAAAAAGAATATTTTTTTCATAACAACTTGTTTAATTTATTAAGTGCCTCCATCATTTTTTCAGGAATTGGAATACTCTGACCTGAAATAGAATCATAGCATACTTGAACTGAAATTCCTTTGGTATGTAACACTCCATTTACCCTTAATTCATAATGAAGTGCAAAGCTTTTCGTCCCAATATGCGCTACTTTCATCTCAATTTCAGGATTATCAGTGACTACAACTGGTTTAATATATTCGATTTCATTTTTAACCAATACCATCCCATCTTTTTTCCAATCCCAATGATCTCCAACCAAAAATCTGAAGTAATGTAATCTCGCCAATTCAAAATAAGTAAGATATACTGAGTTGTTTACATGACCTAAAATATCAAGATCTGCAAAACGAATTTGAAGTTTTAAAGGAGGTGTCATTTTGCGTCTAATTTTTCGAAATCTGAATTGTTACTTATAAATTCGGGAACGATATCCTTCATTTTTTTGACAATTAAAGTGTTTTCTTGTTCATCAAAAAGGTTGATTAATTCTTCAATTGCGATTAATCGTGAAGAAAGTTCTTCTCTGGTTTTAGCTTTAAGAATTTGAGGATGATGTGTCGGTATCGTATTTTCCTCTTCAGCGAGCAACTCTTCATAAAGTTTTTCACCTGGTCGAAGGCCCGTTATTTTAATATCTATATCTTTTCCTACCTCAAATCCACTAAGTTGTATCATTTTATGTGCGAGATCTATAATTTTGACACTTTCTCCCATATCAAAAACAAAAATTTCACCGCCTTCTCCCATTGCTCCTGCTTCAAGTACCAACTGACAAGCCTCAGGAATGGTCATGAAATAGCGCGTTATGCGCTCATCCGTAACAGTAACAGGACCACCTTGTTCAATTTGCTTTTGAAAAAGAGGAATAACAGAACCATTTGATCCTAATACATTTCCAAATCGCGTTGTTACGAACTTGGTTTTGCCTTTTTGATTTGATAATTGCGCATAAATTTCTGCAATACGTTTTGAAGCCCCCATCACATTTGTTGGATTGACAGCTTTATCTGTAGAAATCATTACAAATTTTTCAACATTATAGGATAATGATAAATCAACTAGGTTTTTTGTGCCCTTAATATTTGTTAAGACTGCTTCTGATGGGTTGTTCTCCATTAGCGGCACATGTTTATACGCTGCTGCATGGAAGACATAATTCGGTTTGAAAAAATCAAAAAGACGTTTCATTCGATCGTAATTTCGAATATCGCCAATTACGACTTCAAGTTCAATTTTACTGGCTACAAGTTCTTGTTGCAGGTTATACAAATCTGATTCTGCTTGATCCAGTAAAACAAGTTTGGCAGGAGCATAATTGGTGAGCCTTCTCACAATTCCGCTACCAATAGAACCAGCTGCACCTGTAATCAAAACAACCTTGCCAGAAAGTTCATTTTTTATTTTCAACTCGTCTAAAATAATTGGTTTTCTGCCTAGCAGGTCTTCTATGTTTATTTTAGCGATTTGTTTGACAGAAAATTCTCCGTTTATCCAACTTTTTGCATTTGGAACTTTTTGAATCGTCACTTTATGCGCAAGACAAGTCTCAACAACTTTTTTTCTATTTTCTTCATCAGGCTTTTGAATGGCAACAATTAATGCAGAAACATTATCATCATGAATGGCTTTTTCAAGATTACTAGAATGTAAAATTGGTACTCCTTCCAATCTGGTGCCGGACATTTTTTTATTGTCATCAATAAAAGCAATAATTTTATAATTCAAGCGTGGATCTTTTTCAATAGTTCTTTTGGTGATGAGTCCTGAAATGCCTGCACCATAAATTATAATATTTGTTTCAGTTTGCTTAGATTTCAAAGATTCCAAATACCATAATTTGACTGTAAATCTTGAGCCAATCATGAATAAAAATGTAGCGAATGCTTCAAGAATAAGAACAGAGGTAGGAAATAAGAAAAACTTATCAAAAAAGTATACTCGTATAAAGCCAAGCCCTAAATAAATTAGTGTACAGGTCAATACCGCCATAAAAATGCGCTGTATGTCTTGAGTGGATGTATGTCGAACTAAGCCATTGTGAATTTTAAAAGCATAAAACACAATAAGCTTGACCGCATAATAAATTCCAATTGATTTTGATAACACATACCATTCTTGAGCAATTAGTTCTGCATCAGCTTTAAGGTCGAACCGAATAAGGTAAGCAAACAATAAGGCAAAAGTTGAAAGCAATAAATCAACAAGAATGATTATCCATCTGGGTGTATTCGCTTTCAATTGAATCATATACAAACTTACAAATTGCGTTGCTAACTGAATAAACCTCCGTTCAGATTAATAACTTGTCCGGTAATATAATCAGAATCCTCATGTATCAGCCAAGAAATGGTTTGACATATATTCTTAACTGAACCTAATTTTTTCATAGGAATTTGATTAATAATCTCATTTTTTAATCCTTCGGGAACATTTGAGATCATACCTTTTTCGAAATATCCTAAAGAAATAGCGTTTACTCTGATATTATTGCCTGCTACTTCTTTTGCCATTGTTTTGGTTAAACCAATCAAACCTGCTTTGGAGGCCGCATAAGCCGCAGTTCCTGGAACTCCTGTTTGAGCAACAACCGAACTGATATTTATTATTACGCCTTGGTTATTTTGTCGCATTGAAGGAAGAAAAGCACGACAAATTTTAAATGGTGCAGTTAGATTAACTAAAATGGTTTCATCCCAATCCTCATCTGTAGTTTTCCAAGTCACAGCATTTCTGGATATACCGGAATTATTAATGATTACATCTATTTTTCCAAATTTGGACAAGACCTGATCTGCCAATTTTTGGATGTCTGCTGATTGGGTTAAGTCCGCTTTGATTAATGTAATACTATCATTATTGGGAAGATTAATTTCATTTTTAAAATAATGTAAAACCAAGTGATGTTTTTCATCGTTAAAAAAGGATGCCAATTCCAGCCCTATTCCACCGGAAGCTCCGGTAATTAAAATCACTTTTTTATCCATAAATTCTTAATTCTTTTTAATTCCTTGAACCAAAATGGTGCTTTTTCAGAATGGTATATTCCATATTCAACATCTGATCCACCCAAGTTTAAATTAAATCTCCGCACACCTTCAGCTGAAGAACCTCCAAAGTCAAACTTCAAGTTTTTTTGCTGTGCATATTCAATGGCATGGTTCATTAGCGCATACATTGCTCCTTTCTTTTTATAATCAGAAAATGATGCACCTTTTAAATACAATAGCATTCCATTAAACTCAATTAAAATTAAACCTGCAATTATTTCATTTTCTATTTTAATTGCGAAGGATTTAATCAAATTCTTTTGAGCTAAATTAAGAACTAAACTTTTTAAGGTTGCAACACTTTTTGTATTTAATGTAGCTATTTTTGCGGGCAATTCACTTTTAATAATTTCCAAAATCGACAAAGTTTCGGATGAATCAGCCGTCTCAATTTTAAAATGTTTCGCTTTTGCAAGCATACGTGTAGCTTGAGAACCTAACCTTCTGTCTCCATCAATAATTTGAAATAGCCGAAATTGCTGTTGATTAATAAGATTTAATGGTACTTGTATGACTCCTCCAGAAAAGTATTTTTCTATTAGGATACTTGCACTATTCCAATTTTCTTGACTACCAAACCACTCTAAATACCTTACAAAAATAGGAGTGGTAAAACATTTCACACCAAGACGGATGGTAAAAGGAACCGCAATTCCGCATGAATAATCGTTATCTGTAACAATGCACCAATTTTCAGCGACTTCATCTAAGTAATAACTGTGAGAAAAAATAGATTGACCCATTTTCGAAGTAACCAAATCATTCCATTTGGAGATGTCAATATGTTCTCTTTCAATTATTTTCAATAACATCTTGGAACGTGAAAAATTTGTGTTTAGTGCGATTTCGCTTCAAAAAATGATCAAGCCGTTGAAAAGAATATTTCGTCATGCTTTTGGGATGACCAATAACGACCATGTTTTCAATATTATTTTTAACAAATCTTCTTTCAATTTGATTCAATTTCGAGGCGTAATAACCATCTGTACTTACATGGTTCCATGTGAAATTGGTTAAAACTGACTTTTTTCTTCCCGGTTGTCTTAAGAAATTGCCATCTCCAACCATTTTGTGTCGATCAGGATTTAGCCTTCCTTTGATATATAACCGCCAATAAAATAAAGGCGAGTACCGCCAAGAACTTATAGGTAATTCAAGAAAATTACCATTTTCATTTTCTAGACAAACATCTTCAGTAAATCTGTAAGAAGATTTTTTAGGGGCAGCAGTAAAATCAAAAGCGTAATCTTCAGAATAAAATCTTCCACCATAAAAAACCGAGGAGTCTATTTTAATATTCAATTTTGAAAAGATATTACTAAATCTTTGAAAGGGTTGAATGCACCATCCACCGGCTCGAAAAGCAAAAGTTTTTCGACCAATTAATTGCTCTAAATACGCTTTATATCGGGTAAGAATATCTTCAATTTCCTCATCTGAAAAATCAGCTAACTTGTAATTTCCTGTAACGTTCATTACCCATTTCGTTCCATCATAAATTGATTTTTCCCAATGCGGATGAACGTGCAATTGGATATCATGACCGTTTTGGATCATTAAATGAATTTGATTTTTCACTTTAATGAAGTCTTGATTCAAATTTGCAAATTTAGAGGCAAATTGTTCCAGTTTTATTAAATATCCTACATCGACAAAAAAAGTCATTGGAACTTGATACTTTTCTGAGATTTCAAGCAAATAATTTGTAGGCTCTAGCAAACACTTTTCAATTGTTCCTGAATTATCACCAAAGAACAACTCGTAATCGTATGTTAGAAATATTTTCAACAGCATAAAATTAGCACAATTCAGAGGATTATTTCGAAGAAATTAAAATTGACAGGTCTTGTTTTTATAGATTATTATTAAAAATTCGGATACTTTTAATGAAAAAAGTAACCAATGGAAATTGAGCGCAAATTTTTAGTTGATTCAGATACATGGGAGAATTACCCGAAACCTCATCCTGAGCTGATAATGCAAGGATATTTAGTGAATTCGCCGGAAATTACAGTTAGACTAAGAACTAAAGGTGATTCTGGATATTTAACAATTAAAGGCGCAACCAAAGGAATTTCTAGGGAAGAATTCGAATATAAAATCCCAGCTAATGATGTTGGTGAAATGATTAAACTATTTCAATCACAAGTCTTGACCAAAAGGCGATACACCATGGTTTACGAGAATAAAACTTGGGAAATTGATGTTTTTGAGGAAAATTTGAGAGGACTGATTTTAGCTGAAATTGAGTTGACAAGTGAAGATGAAAAATTTACATTGCCTCCTTTTATCAAAGAGGAAGTTTCTTTAAATCCTCAATACTACAATTCAAACCTCATACAAAGGTGTTAATTCTTGGCTTGGTATTCATCCAACTCAACCACAATTTCGTTTCTTCTATTCAAAATTTGATAAGGAGGATTGTAACCTAAGTAAGCGAAATTACCCTTGTGTTTATAACCATTTTGGGTTAATAGTTCATTTAATTTCTCCTGATAAGATTTAATTTTTTCATCATTCGCCCATCCACCAAATTCAATTGCTGCCATTACTTTTTGACTATCCTCTTCAAAATATATTTTGCTATTGTTTGGTTTTGGAAGCGACTCCACAGTGTATGCTTTCGGAACCATAAAAGACATTTTAGACGAATCCCCTATTTCCATTCTGACAGGAGAAGTCATGGCTATACTCTTACTTTCTTCATTACCTCCAAAAATATATCCTGCCAATACCCTAAAGCCAGAGCTTGAAGTATTTTCGTATGAATTCGCATCCAATTTCACACTAGAAAATAGTGCTGGGGCATATTGTCTGATTTCAAAATCTTCATAAGTTTCTAAAACAATGTAAGGATGTTGTTCAATATCAGAACTGCTACTCATAACAAATGCTTGACTTATAAAAACGACTGCAAAAATTATCGCAACTACGATTATAAATGTTTTCATGTCTATTTAAACAAAAAGCACTAGCACTTTGTTCAAATTTTGAAATGGGAAAATAATGTTATTCTTTTCCTATTTCTCGTTTTTAACACAACGCACTGATAAACCTAGACCTTTCGACAACCAATAGGTTTGAAAACTTCCGTCAAAGTTCAAATTTCTTCCCAAGGCAATTGAATCACCTTTGATTTTATTATCTATTGACGAACTCCAATAATATGCGCTTGAGCCGGTAGGGTCAAAATATCCGTTGGAATAACGGTAGCCACCAGGAACAAGAGAGAGCCCACTTGAGTTATTTCCATTTTCATCGTTTTTCCAACCTTCGGTATGTTTTATTTTACCAGCTAATTCTTTATCATCCCCTAAAAATTTTACCAATGTTGACCATTCTTCATCACTTGGAATATGCCAACCTTCTGGCGCTAGTCCTCTTGGGTCATTTACTGCAAACCAGTTGTATAATTTCCCAGATTTAAGTCCGTTTTTAGGGTCGTTATAATAATAACACCAAGCTGGTTTCTGAGATTTCACAGCGTGAACCCATTCCTCTTGTGTTTTTGCTTCAGTAATTTTGTTCCCATCCCGGAATGCATCTACATCAAGATTTTGAGAAGTCCATGTTTGCTCACCGATTTTAATAGGAGGTCGTGCGGGGGCCTTTTCGACAATTTCTTCTTTTTTCTTTTCTTTCGATGAACAAGCATTAAATAAAATGGATACTATAGATAAGCCGAAGAGATAAATTATATTTTTCATTTTTATTTGAATGGGTTAATATGTAATGTCACTTTTTTCAAGGTCGATAACCGTGCTCCCGATGAAAGAAATAATGAACCACAATTCAAACGTTGCAATATCAATTTTTTCTGGCCATATACTTTCATTTTCAGTTACAGATAATAATTCCGATTTAAAAATTTTTTTGAAATATTGTTCAACAATAATCTCATCATCAAAAAAATCCTCATTTATCAAGTAAAGCGTCGGTTCACAATTGTCATCTTCATTAAAGATACATTCTTCATCAATACCTTTGACCCAATCCCAATAAGCTTGACGGTGATGCACCATTATGTATCCTCTATTCAGTAATCGCATTATTTCTTAGTTAAATTAATTTCCTCTTCTTCTTGAATTGCAGACCACTCTGCCTTACTATTTTTCTTTTGATATATGATTAACTTCCAATCAGCAATTCCTGAATGCACTTTGTAATAATTCAACCATGCAGCTTTTGAAATTAAAGTATTTGAGCTAATATAAGTTAAAGAAGTATCTGAAATTAAAAGCATAAAATTGTCTTTTTGTAAATTCTTTTTCTCATACAATTTTATCGATTTACAATTAATATCAAAACAGTCCAACCAATTGTAAAGTGCATTATTCGTTTTTAAGGAATCTTTATAGGACCAATGGTACCATAAAGTGGAATCATTTCCGTTTTTTAAAATTAGTTTTTTAGAATTTTTCGGATTAAAACGCTCCGGAAAAAAAGTATTTTCATTCAAATAAATACTGTCATAATCAAGTTTGTAAAGAGCAGCAGTATCCTTATTGAATCCATAATCAAGAATTGGAACAAGCATTGTATCCATAACAGCTGGCTTGTAATCAGAAGATGGGATTACTTCTTCGGCATTGATGATTTGCTCTTCATTATTCGATGAACATGAGGTTGTAATTATAATCCATGACAAGAATAAATACTTCAAACTTTTAAATCGCATAACACTTTTTGTACTATTTGGATTTCAGATAAAGATATATCCAAATGGGTTACCATTCTTATCATACCAGGGCCAAAAGCCATTATTCTAACGCCATTTTTTTGCATTTCAGAAATGATTTCATCGCGTTTTTCAGGTACTTCCAAAACTGCGACAACGATATTCGTTTGGACTGAAAAAACATTTTTCACCCATTTCAATTCGTTTAATGTCGCTTCTAACATTTTAGCATGATGATGATCGTCTATCAATCGATCAACATTATTTTTTAGTGCAAATAAACCACCTGCAGCAATAATTCCCGCTTGTCGCATACCGCCGCCAAAAACCTTCCTTATTCGTCTAGATTTTTTAATGAAGTTGCTTGAACCTATTAAAAGTGAACCCACTGGAGCACCAAGGCCTTTTGAAAGACAGAGTGAAATGGAATCAAAATATTTCGCATATTCCTTTGGGTCTATTTTGGTTTCAACCAAAGCATTCATCAATCTTGCACCATCCAAGTGAAGTGGCAAACTATTTTCCTTGCAAAAGGAACTTATTTTCTTTATTTCCTCAATGTCATAAATGGATCCACCACCCCTATTTGCAGTATCCTCAAGGCTTATTAGTTGGGTCAATGGAAAATGAACGTCTTCAGGATTATTGATCCATTTTGAAATCGTTTCAACGTTAAGTCGTCCTCGATCTCCTGTCAATAATCTTACCGAAGCGCCACTGTTTCTGGCAATTCCTCCACCTTCATATTTGTAAATATGACTTTCTTCGTGACAAATAACTTCTCCTCCTGGTTGAACGTGCACATTGATTGCAATTTGATTGGTTTGTGTTCCTGAAGAACAAAAAAGCGCAGCCTCTTTTCCAAAATAATTTGCTGCGAATTCTTGAAGCTCATTAACGGTTTGGTCCTCAGAAAAAACGTCGTCACCGACAGGTGCATTTATCATGAATTCCTTCATTTGTGCAGAAGGTTTTGTGACGGTATCGCTTCTTAAATCTATCATAATTATTTATGAAATTAAGGTTAAATGGAACATTGCAAAAAAAAATCTGTTTTTTTGCTTTAACAAATTTAAGAAATGGAATACATTATTGTTTGCGGAATTGTAATTATCGGAGCTTTACTCACTTTTTTCTCCGGTTTTGGTTTGGGGACATTGCTATTGCCTACATTTTCCATTTTTTTCCCGGTTTCATTTGCTGTAGCGGCTACTGGAATTGTTCATTTTGCAAATAATATTTTCAAATTCCTATTGGTCTATCGCAATGTAAATCTAAAAGTATTAATGAAATTCGGTTTTCCAGCCTTATTGGCGGCAATTATTGGTAGTTATTTATTGATTTCAATAGGCGAATCATCAATATTGTTCAATTATTCGATTGGTTATATTACTGCCGAGATAACCAGCCTAAAAATACTTATAGGTTTTCTGATGTTGTTTTTTGCCATTTGGGAGTTTATTCCGCAAGTTGAAAAACTACAATTTTCACCAAAATATCTTCCAGTTGGCGGTTTATTAAGCGGATTTTTCGGAGGATTATCAGGTCATCAGGGAGCATTTAGATCCGCATTCCTTGTAAAATCAGGTTTGAATAAGGAGGCATTCATCGCCACATCAAATGCAATTGCATTAATTATAGATATCGCACGACTCAGTGTTTATGCTACGGGACTCAAATTTGAATTTATTATTGGATCTGCAGGCATTGTGATTGCAGCAATATTTGCGGCATTTACGGGAACAATTATAGGTAACCAACTTTTAAAAAAGACTTCTCTAAACTTTCTTAAAAATCTCGTTGGATTGTTTTTAGCGGTTATGGGCATACTTATTATCCTTGGGATATTGTAATATTTTCATTGTAATTTCCTTGCAATCATCAAACCATCTCGAATAGGAAGTAAAACCTCTGCTACCCTAGGATCCGAATGGATTATATCATTGTAGGCTTTAATGATATCAGTTTCTTTATCACTTTTTTCCTCTATAACTTTACCTGACCATAACACATTGTCAGCGATAATGTAACCGCCTTTTTTTACTTTAGGAAAAACAAGATTGTAGTAATTAATGTAATTTTTTTTATCTGCATCAATAAAAACAACATCGAAGGTCTCTTCGAGTTTTGGAATTTCAATCGTCGCGTCTCCAATTATACTTTTTATTTTTTGCTGCATTCCAGCTGAATGGATCGACTCCTTTATAATCGCGTCTAATTCTTCATTAGCTTCTATGGTAATAAGTAATCCATTTTCTTTCAACCCTTCTGCCATGCATAATGCAGAATAACCTGTGTAGCTTCCAATTTCCAAAATACGTTCAGGTTGAATCATATGCATGAGCATACTCAAAACCCTTCCTTGAAAATGACCACTTAACATTCGCGGTTGCAGAACCTTTAGATGCGTTTTTCGATTCAATGCTGCCAATACAGCTGATTCTGCTTCGGTATGATCACAAACATATTTATCAAGCTTCGGGTCTAGGAATTCCATTTTTTATTGTTTCTACAAAGATTACCAAAAGGTAGCAGGTGCGAAAGTAATTTTGCAATTTTGTTACATGAAAACATTCCACAACCAAGGTTATTTTGCAATAGGAATTTACAGGGGGAAAACCGAACATAACATTGGAACACTTTGGAGGACTGCATACATTCTTGGAGCAAGTTACATTTTTACCATAGACAAAAGATATAAAAAACAAACCTCAGATGTACTAAAAACCTGGGCTAGGATACCGATGTTTCACTACCGCACAACTGAAGATTTTTTAAAATCCATACCCTATGATTGCAGGTTAATTGGCGTTGAAATGACAGCGAAATCTGAAATGATATCCACTTTTCAGCATCCAAAACGTGGAATATATCTGTTAGGGGCTGAAGATGAAGGTTTGCCAAAAGAAATATTAGATGCTTGCCATTTTTTGGTGAAGTTACCAGGATACAATTCCCTAAATGTTGCTGTAGCTGGAAGCATTGTTTTGCATGACCGGGTGAGTAAAATACCTGCGGATTTTCCGCCATTTCACAAGGAGTGAATAAAAACCTTTTGTTAGTGAGAGTGCTGTGAAAATGAGAGAGCGAGAAAGATAGTGAGGAATTAAACAAACTCAGCCAATTCCAACCAACGGTCTGACATGGTTTCCAATTCAGAAACGATTGCCGACATACGGTTGCCTGATCGAATTAAATCTTCATTGGATACGGAACCAGCACTCATCTCTTCGGTCAATCGCTGCTTCTCTAATTCTAGCTTCTCCATTTCACTTTCCAAACGTTTGAATTCTTCCTTTTCCTTGAAAGACAATTTACGTTTTTCCTTTGGCTGAGATTCCGATTTAACCTCTTCAAGTTTTACCAGTGCAGGTTCAACATTTTTTAGCTTTGCTGCTGAATTTGAAGATGCTGCATTCTTTTCCAACTGACGGTATGCAGTGTAATTTCCAATAATATCTTTTATTGCCCCTTCGCCTTCGAACACAAAAAGATGATCAACCATTTTATCCATGAAGTAGCGGTCATGAGAAACCACTATTAAACAACCTTGAAAAGAGCGCAAATATTCTTCAAGTACCGACATTACGAAAATATCAAGATCATTTGTTGGTTCATCGAGAATTAAAAAATTCGGATTCGACATGAGTACTGTCATCAATTTTAAACGTCGTTTCTCTCCCCCGCTCAATTTGTGCACGAAATTGTAATGCATAGAACGGTCAAAGAGAAATTTCTCAAGAAACTGCGCAGCAGAAAGTTGACGACCTTTTTCTAGAGGAATAAATTCAGCAATATCACGAATAACATCAATAACCTTCTTATTTTCATCAACCTGAATCAATTCTTGACTATAATAGCCAAAAACGACCGTTTCACCGATGACAATCTTTCCTTGGTCAGGTTCCAAATATCCTTGAAGAAGATTTAAAAATGTTGATTTTCCTGTACCGTTAGAACCAACAATTCCCAAACGTTCTTGACGTTGAAAGTTATATGTAAATCCGTTTAGAATGGTCTTAGTTCCGAATGATTTCGAAATTTTATGCAATTCAACGATTTTGGATCCAAGTCGTTCCATTTTTACTGGAATATCTATTTCGTCTTCATCAATGCGTTGTGATGCTATTTTTTTTGTTTCCTGAAAAGCATCGATACGAGCTTTCTGTTTCGTTCCTCTCGCTTTTGGTTGCCTGCGGATCCAATCAAGTTCCTTTTTAAAGGTGTTACGCGCCTTATCTATTGTTGATTGCTGTTGCTCTTGTCTTTCAGCTTTTTTCTCCAAATAATAAGAAAAATTACCTTTGTAACGGTGTAAGGTTTTGTCCTCCAATTCCAGAATTGTATCGCAAACTACCTCCAAAAAATATCGGTCGTGTGTTACCATGATGATAGTGGCCTTCGACTTGGATAAATAGTCTTCCAACCATTCAATCATATCCAAATCAAGGTGGTTGGTGGGCTCATCTAAAAACAACAAATCAGCATCAGCAAGTAACACCTGAGCCAAAGCCACACGTTTTTTCTGACCCCCAGATAGCGATGCAACTTTAGCAGAAGTATCGTTGAGTTTTAATTTCGAAAGCATTTGATTAACTTGGACTTCTGTGTCCCAAGCATTGAGTTCTGTCATCTCCTCATAACATGCCTCAACTTCTTGATTGTTCCCTGAAGCCAATGCCTCATTGTATTTTTTCACGATTTTTAATTGCGGCAAATCATGAGATAAAACAGCATCAAGAACACTAAGATTTTCGTTTAAAAGATCGATTTGTTGCATGTATACAACTCGAATATCTTTGCGGTAAACAATATTTCCATTATCATAGGGCTCTAGGCCCATTAAACACCGCAATAATGTTGTTTTGCCATTGCCATTTTTTGCAACAATTGCGACTTTTTGACCACTATCTATTCCGAAAGTTAAGTCAGCAAAAAGTACACGTTCACCGAAAGATTTTGTAAGATTTTCAACAGAAAGGTAATTCATAATGGATGCCAAATGGCTAGATTAAAATTTGAAAGCTATTATTAGATTATCTCAAACGATTCAATGAATCGATTAACGCTTGGTCTTTTTTCACGCCACGAATTCCCAAATATATGCATGGTATGGACACAATTAAAGCAATTGAGCCCAAACCTAAGGACTTCTCTGCTGCAGCAAAAATTGGATTAAAAAAAACAGCAACAAGCATCCATCCAGTTAAGACAAAAAGTAAAACTAAACTTGCCCATGCAAGCTTGATTTGTGTTTTTCTATTCTTGAATGAGAAAATGGTTAGAATAAGTAATAAAACAGCTGCAGAAAGTACAATCCAAAAATAATGACCTTGTGCATCCTGTAAACCATTTACTTTAAAAGCATCTACTGTAATTTCTTCTTTCATAAGGTTTAAAGAAAATAAAGTAATTCCAAATAAAGGTAATAATGCAAAAATGAGTGCAACTGTAAAAAATAAGGTTTGAATTCTTTGAAGCATAGGAAAAATATTTGAAGCGAATATCGCAAATTTTCTAGAGTTTGAATCCAAGAAAAGAGAAACATTACATTTTATATTTTTTTCACAATTGGCTAAACCAAAGGAGTATTATATTTGTTGATTGTAAAACAATTATTAATGATAGCAATACTATTATTGTGATTAAACAAATTAAACTAAATATTCCAGAATGTAATTTTATTAGGGATCCACAAGAAACCAAATTGGGGAATTCAATTTTGGATGAAGCTGTTGGCTTGATATACGAAATAGGTTTTGAAGCATTTACTTTTAAAAAACTAGCGCAACGCATCGGAACAACTGAAGCCTCAGTTTACAGGTATTTTGAGAATAAATATCAACTTTTACTTTATTTGGATTCCTTATATTGGGGCTGGATGAATTATAAAATTACATTAGCTACTCATCATTTGGTCAACGAAGAAGATAAAATCAAAACCGCAATTGGAATACTCATAGAAGAGAACAATTTGGATAATGATATTACAGGCATGAACCAACATAAATTAATTCGTATTGTTCAACAAGAAGGAATAAAGTCAATGTTGAGTAAAAACGTAGATGATGTAAACAAAACTGGTGCTTTTCAAAACTATAAGCTGCTTGTAGCGCGAATATGTGATTGGATAAAAATTGTTCGGCCAGATTTTGAGCAACCAAACATGCTGGTAACAACTATCATTGAAGCCGCCCACATACAGCATTTTTTTGCAGAACACCTGCCAAGTCTTACAAATGCTAAGAAAGGAAATAAAAACGTAGAGAATTTTCTTTTTAAATTATTGAATGAACAATTATTCAATAGATCAAATCTTAAGAAATCATGATAAAAACACCTTGGAAACGACTTTCTGAACTCTTAAAATTGGAAAAACGAGAAGTTTCTCAATTATACATTTATGCCATTTTCAGCGGAATTCTGGGATTGAGTCTACCGCTTGGCATACAGTCGGTAATTCATTTTATACAAGCGGGTCAAATAAGCACGTCTTGGGTGATTTTAATACTTTTTGTTATTGGCGGTGTAATTCTTTCCGGCACGCTTCAAATTATGCAGCTTCGAATTACTGAAAATCTTCAACAACGTATTTTTGCTCGTTATTCTTTCGATTTGGCTTACCGTTTTCCGCGGTTTAAAAGGAGTGCGGTAAATGACAAAGAGCCTGCAGAATTGATGAACAGGTTTTTTGATGTGATTAGTCTTCAAAAAGGTTTAGCTAAGGTACTTCTTGATTTTACCTCATCTTCACTACAAATTACATTTAGTTTAATTGTCTTATCTTTTTATCACCCTTTCTATATTGCCTTTTCTTTGCTTTTGGTTTTTACGCTTTATCTTGTTTTCCGACCTATGATTAGAGCAGGATTCAAAACCAGCATGGAAGAATCAGGTTATAAATACCGCACGGCATATTGGCTACAAGAGATTGCGAGAGCTGACTGGAGCTTTCGTTTAACACCAAAAGGAAACTTACCCCTAAAAAGACTTGACGAGCACACACAAGATTATTTAAATGCCCGGGAACAACACTTTAAGATATTATGGAAACAATACTTCTGGATGGTTTCATTGAAAGCTGTTATTGTTGCAGCACTTCTAGGATTAGGGGGTTATTTGGTCATTGACCAACAAATGAATTTAGGTCAATTCGTTGCGGCAGAGGTATTAATACTTCTTTTACTCACATCCGTAGAAAAACTTATTCAACTATTAGAATCATTGTATGATGTATTTACCTCGTTAGAAAAACTTGGACAAGTTATAGATATTCCGCTAGCGTTCGAACAATTGGAGCAAAATGAAAATGTAGATAATAGAAATATTTTCCCAGTTGAACTTTCTAGTAAAGAAGTAAACGAGAATACTATTATAAAAGTGGAGAAAGGAGACAAAATCATATTAAGAGGTATTGACAGCATTGAAACCACGAGTATTTTACGCCAACTCATTGATACGTCTATTGATTCAAACAACATTTTACTTTGGAATAAAACGGTTCCTGATGCACAAAAAATTGTGAAGACCTTTGATGTTACAGGCTGGTTTGAAAAAGGATCTCAATTAATTAGAGGAACTTTAATGGAGAATATTCTCATGGGAAGAGATTCAATTTCTGAGGAACAATTGCAATTGGCAGTAGAAACAACCGGATTGCTAGCATTTATCGAGAAAGAGCGGTATGGTTACAATTTTGAAATTTTCCAACAATTTGGACAGTTTACTGAAGAAGTCAAAGAGAAGGTTTTGATTACCAGAGCCCTTGTTCATGACCCGGAATTTCTGCTTTTGTCTTTTGATCAATTGGCAATGGAGGCAGATGAACTTTCGCAAATATTATCAAGAATTGAGGTAAATTATCCAAACACAACCATTGTCTGTGCCTCCGAAAACATTTCATTACCTAATTGGAAAATTAAAACTATTTAATTATGTATCGTTTCCAAAATTATAAATCGATTCAGACTTTAGAAGAACGAAAAACACCAAATCGGCTTTCAAGAATATTAATATTCTCGACACTTATTCTGCTGATAGTTCTGCTACTCCCTTGGACGCAATCAATAAGTTCTGACGGCAAGGTAACAGCATACAATCCTGCCAACAGACCTCAAACAATAAATGCAATTATTGGAGGGAAAATTGAAAAATGGTACGTTCAAGAAGGTCAATTCGTGAAAAAGGGTGACACGCTGGTTTACATTTCGGAAATCAAAACGGAATACATGGATACGATGCTTATTGAAAGATCTGAATCTCAAATCAAATCCAAAGAAAGTAGCGCCTCTTCATATATGGAAAAAGTTCAGGCCTTAGATAATCAGATCGATGCGATGATTGACAATCGTGCGGTTAAATTGATACAATCAAAAAACAAGATTAAACAAGGAAAATATAAGGTAACAACAGACAGCATGGACCTTGTTGCTGCCGCGAACAAATTAGATATTGCCAAAAAACAATACAAACGAACAGAAGGATTGTATGATAAAAAATTAAAATCTAAAACAGATTTAGAAAATAGTCTTGTTAAGGTACAGCAACTTGAGGCGGAATATACGAGTTATGAAAACAAACTTAAAGTTTCCAAAAATGAAATGGACAATTTAATTTCAGAACTAGAATCCATAGATGCAGATTACCGCGATAAAATAGCAAAAAGTGAATCTGACAAAGCAGCGGCATTAAGCAGCCTTTATGATACGGAAGCCCAAGTGACTAAGATGCAAAATGAAGTAGCAAATTACAGTATTCGATCCGGATATTACTATATAACTGCTCCACAAAATGGTTTTATCTCAAAGGCTTTATTAAGTGGTATTGGTGAAATCATAAAAGAAGGAAGCCCTTTGCTAAGTATAGTTCCTTCTGAATCTGACATGGCCGTCGAAATGTTCGTTGATCCAGTTGATCTGCCGTTAATTCATGTTGGAAATAAAATTCGCTTACAATTCGATGGTTGGCCAGCAATCGTTTTCTCAGGTTGGCCAAAGTTAAGTTATGGTATGTATACGGGAATTGTATCTGCAGTTGACAATTACATTAGTGAAAACGGTAAATATAGAATTCTAATTGAACCCGATCCTAATGACCATAAATGGCCTGCTGGTTTGAGAATGGGCGTTGCAACTCGTGGAATCGCCCTGCTCAATGATGTTCCTTTATGGTATGAGCTGTGGCGAAAAATTAATGGATTCCCTCCAAACTATTATGAGAATCCAGCAGCAAAGGATAAATCTGAAATTTCTAAAAAAGATTAATGAAAAAATTTAGCTTGATATTCCTATTGTTTTGCTCACCAATCGGACGAGCACAGGATACTTTATTTCAACTCGACTTGGAATCATTCATCCTTCAAGTTAGGGAAAACCATCCGCTTGCTTTTATTACGAATAACTATATTTTACAGGCAGACCAATTTACTATAAATAGCAAAGGAGCTTTTGATCCACAAGCTGTCGCTCAGATCAATCAGAAATATTACGATGGCAAAACTTATTACAGTACACTTTCCACGGGTATAAAAATTCCAACGCGTTTTGGAGTTCAGTTTAAAGGCATGGTCGATTGGAGCAGAGGCGAATATTTATCTCCTGAAGACGTAACCCCAATTAATGGTCTTGGGCTTTTAGGTGTTGAAGTCCAATTGGGAAGAGGTTTACTTACTGACGAACAAAGAACGCAGTTGAAACGGGCACAAAATGCACTATTATTATCAGAGGTAGAAAGAAACATTGCATTAAACGATTTACTTTATGATGCTGGAGTTGATTTTGTTGCTTGGCAAGAAAGTTATAACCAAATGATTCTTGCCCAAAACATGGCTGGTTTTGCAAAAAACAGATTTGAACAAATCAAAGAAAAGGTTTTTGCAGAAGATCGTCCAGCCATTGATACTGTTGAAGCATTGGCAATATATACCCAGCGCCTTTTTGAGTTGAATCAAAAAACTGTTTTAGAGCAAAACTCAAGATTAAAGGTTGAAAGCTATCTTTGGGATCAAGGCCTAGCACCCTTATTTTTTGATAGCTCGGTAGCTCCAGCAAAATTAAATGTGCAGCAAATTATTATATCTCGTGCTGCAGAACTTAATGAAACACCTTTTTTACAAGCTTACGACTATAAACTTACAGATCTCAATTATGAGCGTAAGCTAAAAATTGAAATGCTCAAACCACAACTTTCTTTAAATTACAATTTTCTCCAAGATGCCCAAAGTTCTTTAAGTAATTATAACATCAACAATTACAAATGGGGAGGAACTTTCTATATGCCTATATTTTTAAGAAAAGAACGCTCATCACTTGAAATGACAAAATTAAAAATCGAAAACACCAGGTATGAACAAAGCTTGAAACAACGTGAAATTGACATCAAGCAACAACAACTTTTCAACGAATGGGCTGCTCAAATTGAACAATCCGCTCAACTCGAAACCATAGCTGAAAGCTACAAGCAATTGGTAGAAGGAGAGCAATCCCTTTTCGAACTTGGAGAAAGTACTGTATTCTTGATTAACATGCGGGAAATCAACTACATTAATGCGCAAATGAAACTTTTAGAGACTCAAGCAAAGACCATTAAATCCTTTTTGTCTGTGCGATACCTTCAAGGAGGTTTTACACGTTAAAATCAGAAAAATTTGTAGATTTTTGTTGAAGCAATTGATCAAAAACAACAATCGCAACCATAGACTCCACAATTGGAACAGCTCGTGGTACGACACAAGGATCATGTCTTCCTTCAATTTGATTCGAAATGAGTTTACCTTGATCGCTCAAGATTTCTTGCTGTTTCATAATCGAAGAAACTGGCTTAAATGCAACTTTTAACTCGATAGGCATCCCATTAGAAATCCCACCTTGAATCCCACCTGAATTATTTGAACGTGTTGTTCCATCAGAATTAAAGACATCATTCTGCTCTGACCCCAACATTTTTGAACCATCAAAGCCACTTCCAAATTCAAGGCCTTTAACAGCATTTATTGAAAAGATTGCTTTCGCCAACTCAGCATTGAGTTTTTCGAAAACGGGTTCACCCAATCCAGCAGGAACCCCATTAACTTTGCTAAAAACAATTCCCCCTACAGTATCACCTTCTTCCTTGATAGTTCGTATGAATTCAATCATTTTATTTGCATCCCCACTATTTGGACATCTTACCGGTGACGATTCTATCTCGTCAAAAGTAAAGTCTTTCCAATCAGACAAAGAAATGTTTCCTATTTGACATACAAAAGTCGAAAAGGTAATTCCAAAATGCTTTAAATACTGCTTAGCAATAGCTCCTGCTACAACCCTGGAAGCTGTTTCTCGAGCACTAGAACGTCCTCCTCCTCTTGGGTCACGAATACCATATTTTTTAAAATAAGTATAATCCGCATGCGATGGTCTGAAGCTGTTCTGAAGTTTATTGTAATCTTGTGATTTCTGGTTTTTGTTTTCAATAATAAAACCGAGTGGCGCACCTGTGGTTTTCCCTTCATACAAGCCTGAGAGGATTTTTAATGTATCCGGTTCCTTTCTTTGAGTAACGATTTCGGATTGACCAGGAGCACGTCTATTAAGTTCCAATTGTATTTGATCCAGATTGACTTCAAAATTGGAAGGCAGGCCTTCAATTATTCCTCCAATAGCTTCACCGTGAGATTCGCCGAATGTTGTTAGCCGAAAAAGTTTACCTATTGATGACCCTGCCATGTTTACAAAGTTAGTTGATTTCTAACAAAGACTGAGAACGGAAAGTTTAATCATCTGTAATTTTTCTCCAATTCTCGTAACGGTTATATATCTTATCTACATAATTGCAAGTATGCCATCCCCTTGCCGCACCATTCGTGACAACCTTATCTCCAAAATATTTGCGTTTTGAAAGATTCTTAAACATGATTTTCACATGACCATCCCATATATTGGGGTTCTTGCCATATTTTTTTGCGAGGCGTTGGGCATCCTCAACATGGGATTGACCGGAGTTATAGCTTGCTAAAACAAATTTGTATCGCTGTAAAGTGTCGGGAATGGAGGTAAATGATTTTAACGTATTGGACAAAAGTTTTGCTGCAGCTTCAATCTGTTTATCTGCACTTGATTTGGTACTCACGCCATATTTCCTTCCAGTTGACGGCATAAATTGCATAATACCAAATGCACCACCCAGACCTCTAGCATTCGGGTTAAATCTTGACTCTTGAAATGCAATTGATGCTAAGATTCTCCAATCTATACCGTATTTCTTTCCATGTTTTTTAAAGATCTCATCGTATTCTGATAATTTGCCTCCTATAACTGAAGCAATTAACTCATCTGGATCTGCAGCAATATTTTTCAAATCGAAATACTTGCCTTTTATATAAGCATACTTTTCACTTTTCAAGAACGTTTCCAACCATTCGTTCATTGCTGCCAAAAGCAAACCGCTCTTTTTTCGCATTCCAAAAACAATATTTTGCTTTATAGAAACGGGCAATGACACATCGATATTTTCGTAAAACCTCTGGTTGAGCAACGCTAAATTCTGCTCTGCAATAGTATAGTCAATTTCACCGTCAGCTACCATTTCTATTAGCTCCTCAGTGCCAACATCCCCTTCTTGTTGTATAATTTTTATAGAGTCCCCTATTTCTTCTTGAAGATGCATTAAACGTTGAAAATAACTTGAGTTTTTCCAAACATGTACTTTTTTACCAGCCAATTGAATCGGATCTGTAATCATGGCAGTTGCCTTTTTTTCAGCTGGTAAACTTTTCCAATCTGCCGGTCTTCGTTGCACCAGTACCTGAGGAGATTTATAGAAAGGTGTCGAAAAATTCATTTCTTTACTTCTTTCTCTCGTCAATGCATAATTGCAAGCAATAACATCAACGTTTCCATTATTTAACTGATTGCGTAAACTATCTTTATTTTCAAGTAATTGAATATCCAAATCTACTCCCAAATGTTTTGCAAATTCAGACATGACTTCATATTCAAAGCCCATCTCTTTTCCCTTGTAATTGAAATAAGAAAGTATACTGTTTTCAAACAATACCGTAAGTTTCTTTTTCTTTAAAATGTTAGGTAAATCAAAGGTGTCTGATACACTTGTTTTTATACCATTTGATTCGTTCTCTGCTGAGCAAGAAACTTGAAATATTAGCGTTAAAAACAACGCTATTGAAACGACATAGTAGTGAGTTAACTTCATTCAAATGAATAAGTGACAGCGAAAAATACAATAAAATTTGGAAATAATGCCTAAAATATATTTCAAGGTACCGCTTCTGGTTCAAAATAGGTTATTGCGTCACCCATGAAAACACTGAATGCGTCTTCAATCAAAGTCATTCTTGATTTATAAAAATCAGGTAATTCTCCGAGCCTATTTTCAAAAGATATTTTTTTTGAAACGCCTTCGCTTAATTTGATTAATCCATATTCCTGATAATAGACATCCATCCAGCGGTATTTTTTCAAATTTTGAATAAAAGTTTGAAAGTCTGGTGGGTAATGATCAATCAATTCAACTTGATAATTGTAAAACGCTTCGAGATAATCTTGGTAATTTTGGTTTGAAAATTCGCTCCAATACTTTGCAAGCAGGTGATCAAAAAGCAAATCAACAGCAATACCCGAAACTTTTGGAAGGGCGCTGTACATTTCTTTTTTCAGTTTCTTAACTTCTTGATGATTATCAATGTAGAAATCAATAGATCGATGGAGCTTGATACCTTTTTGAATTAATAAAGGATAAGCACTTAAATCGCTCCCTTTAACATAATCACCAAAAAGGTTGGCATACATCAATTCTTTATCAGATCCAGAGAAAAAAAGGTGTCCTAAATAATTCATTAAAAAAAAATCCCACCTGAGTGGGATTCGGAATGATTAATACTCATCTTCATTGAAGAGAAAATCTTCTCTTGACGGATAATCCGGCCAAATTTCTTCGATACTTTCGTATATATCACCTTCATCCTCCAAATCCTGCAAGTTTTCCACTACTTCCAAAGGAGCTCCAGCTCGGATTGCATAATCTATCAACTCATCTTTTGCCGCCGGCCACGGTGCATCCTCTAGATATGATGCTAATTCTAAAGTCCAATACATCTTTTCCTTATTTAGATATGGTTAATTTTGCGCAAAAATAAATTTAATTTCAAAGAATGCAAGTTTCTTAATAAAAACTTTAAATCTGTTTTATTAACAATTCAACAAAATTTAAACCCGAGGTTTCCATGGTTGTTCTTCTATTTTTAAATCAAAAGCAACCTTTCGACTAAGCACAAAAAGATAATCGCTCAAGCGGTTCATGTATTGGAGTACCAACTCAGCAACAAAATCATCCTCATTTAACTGTACAATAATTCTTTCCGCCCTTCTGCATACGCATCTTGCAACATGACAAAAAGATACCGCTTGATGTCCTCCTGGCAATACAAAAAACTTCATTGGTGGAAGTACTTCATCCATTTCATCCATCCATTTTTCCAAGAATTGCACATCTTCCATTTTCAAATCAGGAATTTTCATCGTTGATTTTTCTGGGTCTGAAGCTAATGAAGACCCAATTGTAAACAAACGGTCCTGAATTTCAATGATTTGATTTTTATTTTCCTCCCCTATTTCATGGTCACGAACAACTCCCAAATAGGAATTGAGTTCATCAACTGTTCCATATGATTCGATGCGCAATGAGGATTTTAGAATGCGCGTACCTCCAATTAAACCCGTTTTGCCCTTATCGCCTTTTTTAGTGTATATCTTCATCTTTTATTTTTCTTCTTTGTTCTTTCAATTCTAAAATTCTGGCTTTTTTGCCAATCAAACGAATATTTTTCGCTGTGATGGTATAATAGCGATGCTTTCCTTCCAAGTAATTCAATTGAAAATCTATCCATTCCAGGTTAGACATTTTCATACCTACGTTTTCCAGTTCTTTTCTCAATTTCTGAGCGACCGTGTGGTAATCAGCTCTTCCTAAATAATCATGATCCGCATCGCACATGATACGTTCAAGAATGGTTTGTGGTTCTTCATTATATCCAGTTGATAATATAATATTAGCAATAATGTCAATCTGCTCTTGAGAATATCCGAATTTCGGCAAGTTAGCCCTTGCCAAATCAGCCGAAAAATGCTCATTGTTATGGTATTCAAGAATAAATCCTGCATCATGGTAAAGCACTGCTGTTTGCAACAATAATATCGACTCCTCATCAACACCTTCAAGGTTTGCAAACCGAACAGCCGCTTTCTCAACGTTCATGACATGGTGAATATCATGGTAAATGTATTCTTCAGGGATTAAGGCTTTAATCCGGTTCAAAATATCTTTTCGCATGTGCTCAAAATCAATGGTAGACAAACCGCAATGCGCCCTTAAAGATGTAGACGGGTATTTGCCTTCGCCGTACAAACAATGTTTTATTTGAATATTATTTATAAAAAACATCTCTATTTTACCACCCCTTTTTTGAATAGGTATTTCACCTCTAGATTCTAAATTAAAATATTCGCCGACCTCATCAGCAATCATTTTGGTAATCGAAATAGTGCCTGGAAGCGTCCCTGATTCTGCTCGTGATGCAATGTTTACTGTATCGCCCCAAACATCAAAACTCATTTTGTTTGTCCCTATTATTCCGGCGACCAAAGGTCCCATATGAATACCAATTCGGATTTCCCAAAATTCTCGACCAACTGCCTTAGCTACCTCTTTTTCATTCCGCACAAAATCACGCATTTCCAACGCAGCCAAACATGCCCTTGTAGCTGGATGTGGTGCATTTTCTGTAACCCCAGACAAAGCCATATATGCATCACCAATAGTTTTGATTTTTTCTAGGTGATAGCGTTTAACAATTGCATCGAATTGGTTAAAATAATATTCTAATTTTTTAACCAAACGTATGGGCTTTATACTTTTTGCTTTGAATGAAAAATCTTCAAAATCGGTAAATAAAACTACCCCATTTTCTACCCTTCGAGGTGAATATTTATTGTTGGCATTCAAATCTTCAAGCACATTCGAAGGGAAAATACTTCTTAATAATTGATTGATGCGCTGATCTTTGTGGTAGAGCGACTTGAATACATCAATTTTAGCTTGAATCAAATTTGGATTAAACGGTATTAAAATAAAATCTACCGCTCCATCATGCATGCCTTTTACATATTTTGCTCCAATTGCAGAGTCTACTGTCATCACAATTTTATAAACGTTGTGAGAAGTATTCAAACCTTTAACAGCCTTTAAAAATTCCGGTGCTTCCTCGCTTTTTCCATCAATATTGACAAATAGAATACCGATTTCTTTAACATCCAAAACCAAACGCGCTTCTTCAAAAGAGGATACCAACAAAATGTTGTTGCCGCCACCCATAAGAATGGCTTTCAACTGCTTTTGATTTTCGATATTGTCATCAACAATGAGGATGTTAATGAAACGCTCCATGCTGTTTTATAATTTTTACTAAAGTTAAGAAAGCAATTTGAATTGGGATTGAAAGCGCTTATCGCAATTAAAAATTGATAGTTTCGTAATAAAAGAAATATGAATCAAAATTGGAAACGGTTAGAACTCAGCATCAAGGTTTTCATGTTCCATTAAATAAATCCATCATGTAATGCGGAAAAATAAACATATACCTTTAATCATGAACAATAATTTGTTCTTCTTGTTAATCAATTTTTTACAAACTCTAGTTTTGAAAAACACATTAGAAAAGTGTTACCTCTATTGCTTGTTTCTTCTTTTATGATGATCAGTTGTAAAAAATATAATGAAGGAGGGTTAGTAAGCAAAGCTGATGAAAGAATTAGTGCCAATTCTTGGAAATTAGAAAAATACCTGCGAAACGGAAATGATGAAACGAATCAACTCCTCATTAGCAATTTCGTAGAAAATTTCACAGAAAATGGTACAATTACGAGATCTTATAACGACTCAAACGGAGATCCTTTTAGCGAGTCAGGCTCATGGGCATTTGATAATGCTAAAATGCAAATTAATTTAACTGGTGTTGGAAGTATAGAACTTACCAATCAAACGAGCACTGTATCTGCTTCAGATTACAATATTATTAGATTAAAGAAAGGTGAATTGTGGTATTTTTATGAAAATGGAGGTTCAAAACATGAATTTCATTTCATTAAATGATACCCTTAAAATATTAAAAAAAAGCATTTTATAATTTTCAAGCTAGGAATTGGTCGCTTTTTTATTTCCTTTAGTGCATTGAAAATATTTTTTATTAAAACTTACAGTTTTTTTTGGCTGTGACAAATCAAAGGATAATAATTTAACTAACAATAAAATGAAAAAAATAGTAGTAATCGCTGGAGCAACGGGAAATTTAGGTGGAAAAATTGTGAATGCATTATTAGCTAGAAACGTTGAAATAAGGGCCATAGTAAGACTAGGAACAGATGTAAAAAAGGTTGAAGAATTGGAACGTAAGGGTGTAAAAGTATTTGAGGTCGACACCACAAACAAATCTGAGATTTCAAAGCATTGTCATGGAGCACATTGTTTCGTATCAGCATTAGCGGGTTTAAGAGAAACAGTTATGGATACTCAAAAAATATTTTTGGATGCCGCTGTTCATGCTAAGGTGAAAAGGTTCATTCCAAGCGACTATTCAAGTGATTTCACGAACTTGATAGACGGTCAAAATAGAAATTTAGACCTTAGAAGAGAATTCCACAGGTATATTGAAAAAATGCCAATAGAAGTTACAACGATATTCAATGGGCCCTTCATGGATTTATTAATTACAGACATGCCTTTAATACTTTTTAAACAAAAACGTATTTTATGTTGGGGTAACCCAAATCAAATTATTGAGTTTACAACCACTTTTAACGTAGCTGAGTTTACTGCTGAAGCTGCTATTGATGACAATACGCCGAGATATTTAAGAATTGCAGGTGACAGAATTTCTTGCAATGATTTCGTAAAATTAATGAGTCACTTGACTAGTGAAAATTATAAAATTTTCAGACCTGGTGGTATTAAACTATTAAATTTCCTGATTAAGGTCACAAGATTCTTTTCACCTTCAAAAAAGGAACTTTATCCAGCCTGGCAGGGGATGCAGTATATGAGAGATATGATGGAAGGAAGAATAATTTTCCATGAATATGATAACAGTAGGTATATAAACATTAAGTGGACATCTGTGAAAGACTTTTTAATTCAAGAGAAATTCAGCAACAAATAGTCTGTTGCCAAAAATGTAAATCAGAAGAAAACACTATTTAATCTACATTTCTTAAGTAGATGAGCGCATCTATTGGAAATATCTTATTGAATTCCTCAAGTTTTCTAATTTAAAATACCAGAAAACAAATCCCAAAATGAATTTGGTAGAGCGTAATCCAAAGATGAATCAAAAAAAACATCAATATTATCGGTGATTTTCATCATTGTATTATTGTTCTCTAAGCTTGATTTTTGCATTTATTATTTTACCAAAATCGAAAGAAAATTAAATTTTCTGACTTAAAAAATCAGAAGGAAATAAACGAATAAAATGAATTTAATAAGGGCTATATTGATGGGAGTCATATCATGGGTACTCGTATTTTTTGAAGTGAGTATACTCATGTTCGGTTTTAACATTAAAAGTACAGATAAAAGTATCATCCATTACATCTTATTTCCTATAGCCATATTTATTCCTACGCTTATTTATTTTAAAAAACCTAATTTAAAAACTGGAGCCCAACAAGGACTTTACCTTGGGATAATCTTTTTCCTTGTAAGCTTACTATTAGATACTCTGATTACCATTCCCCTATTTGTAAATGATTTTTCCTTTCTTTTAAATCCCTACCACCTTATCGGGCTAGCGGAGAGTCTAGTTGTAACGGTAATCGTTGCTGAAACAAAAAGACTTCATGAGCTATCTTAACGAATTCATTATTGCTTTTAAAGAATCAAAATGAACGAAATTATCGCATAAATTGCTGTTTAATTATAAATCATTTTGACACTAAATTATCAGAAGAACTTTATATTCAAATTTCGACGAGACATATCAGAAATTTTTTATTTTCGCACTAAGCTATGCGCCAAATAACTTCACCTTAAACACAGATTTTAGTTATCTAATGAAAAGAAAATAGAGGTATTTGGAAGATATCCGGCATAAACTACTTCTGTCCTAAAGTTACACCAGCAATAACTTACCTAAGAAAAATTAAATTCTTACTTTAGAAGTTAGTATCGCAATTCGAAACTAATGATCAAGAGTTTTGGCGATTAAGAATATTTTATCAGCAATAAATGAACAAAAAAACGTTTTTCACAGCACTTATCATTCTTACTACCTTAATTCAAGGACGATGTTTTGGCAAAACCATACCTATACCCGTAGACTCAATATTCAACCACATCAAAAGTCTTTCAGAAATTAAAGTAATTGGATACGTTGGTGACACACTCATGAATTACATCGACATCGAAAGTCAAGACACCTTTCAATTGGACTGTAAATGGAAAAAATACAGTGAAGCCGAGACAAGAATTATGAAAGAAAACGATTCTTCTTACCAATCACTGGAAGGAACTTTTCCGGAAGTGGGTGAAACACTTTTCATTCTTTTTTATGAATACGGAAGAAATGGATGTTTATTCGCCAGAAAGGAAAATCAAAATTTCAGATTTTGGGATCCGAACTCAATACCTTTTGCCAATTCCGTATTTTTTGTAGCCAAAGAAGGCATCTACAAACCCACTGAATGGTGCAAAACCGAATACCAAACGCAGACTGAATTTTATTGTTCCGATGGGTTTTTAATTGAAGAAAACGATTTTGAAAAAATAAGCGCTTTGTATTAAACGAGGCGGGAACAATAATTACCCTTTACCTTAAACCAACTTCAACTAAATCGTTAAATTGCAATAAAAACCTTGATTATGAGACAACACTTATTTAGCTTACTCATTTTAATAACCGCCTCAACACAAGCCTATTCTCAAGAAAATTTGCAAATGCAGCGACTTAATATATCGTGCGACACATTGGTTTTACAAACTACTGTTTCATTTTCTTTT
Source organism: Flavobacteriales bacterium (assembly GCA_947475275.1). Classification (GTDB taxonomy): domain Bacteria; phylum Bacteroidota; class Bacteroidia; order Flavobacteriales_D; family Crocinitomicaceae; genus M0103. The sequence goes on from CANJNE010000009.1 coordinate 45,622, forward strand.
GGCTACGGAACAAGTTGTCCTCAACTTGAATATTTCGAAACAAGCAGCAACGCCGATACCATGGAATTGAAATTGTATTATAACGTTTCAGGGTTTTGGCCTCAAGTGGGATGTGGTCAAATCGATACGGTTACCACCCTTATTTTACCGAGTTCGACTGTTCTGAAAGGAACCGCATTTGCATTAAGTGAAATGGATACGACTGCCACTTCAACAGCGCAAATTGAATTGTGCAGCACTTCAGGAATCGAATCATCAAATTACGATGAATTAAATGCTATTTACCCAAATCCATTTACTTCAGAACTAAAGATTTACTCGAAATTAAATGAACAGTCAATACTCTTTATTTACGATTGCTTTGGGCAACTTGTTAGGCGTCAAACTTGTACAAACAACAACTCGATTAACACCGAGCAGCTCAATAAAGGACTTTATTTTTACGAATTGCGCAACGAAAATGGAATCCTTTCAAATGGAAAAATAGTCAAGGAATAGTTTCTAACAGCGATCGTATCTTCCCGCGTCAAAGCATATCATAATTGAAAAACAAGGTAGCGGTCGGAATGTGAGTTACACGATACTTTCGCAATTTAACCCACATTTGTTTAACTCACATTTTATTATGAACTTCATGTTTATGAATATTAAACAATTCATCATTTTTTTATTGTTGACATCACAAGTTAATGCCCAACGCGCATCCGAAATTTCATTTACAATCAACCAGCAAAATTTTACTGTAAAAGTCAATTTTACGCCTACACAAATACCGATTGTCACTTTTTTCAGAGACTCAATTCAGATTAAAACGGACACATTAAATTTAGGCGAAACGAAATTGTACTTTCGTTCGCTTGATAGAGATAGTTTCAATAACATTCATTTATTTGAATACAATAAAGAATACGGAAATGGCGAATATTCAAATGAAACTAAAAATGCAAAACATGAGAAAATGCTCAGTTTAGATATTTATGAAATGAATATTGATGAGCGCTGTAAAATGTATACGTATAACAAAAAAACAAAAAAATTTAACACGGTAAATGGAATGGAATTCATCTGTAAGCCAGTAATTCTTAGCAATAACCCCAATTATTTAATTAGCAACAGATCAGAAAGCGACGCAGCCTTTCATTTTATTACAACGCTGTACACTGTAAAAAAATTAAAATGTATTCCTGTAGCGGAAATGATAGGCTATACGGAAACGGGTTCACTTCAAACACCAATAGTAGAGTTATACAAAATTGACAAGAGGAATCGTAATAGAAAAACAATGATTGACAGACAAATGTCGTATCGAGGTTGTTATGAATGTCAACCCATATTTGGCAATGATTTGTATTTTACACCTACTTTTCAGTATTGGGAGGAACATTATAATGATTTTGAAACCTATCGACTTGGAGTTCACCAAAAGTTAATCAAAAATAAAAACGAGCGCGATTAAAAGGCAATGACCAAAGAAATTAAAGTTTATATGGAATCTCAGACAGTGCTCGATAAAGAAATTTGCGAATTGCTAGCCCAAACAATTGACGAGGAAATGAAAGATGCGGAAAGCAAAATATGGCATGCACACCCCGTTTGGTTTTTGAATGGAAATCCTATCGTTGGTTTTAGCAAACAGAAAAAGGGAATAAGATTGATGTTCTGGAGCGGAGCAGATTTTGGTTACGATCAATTAAACTTTAGAGGAATGAAATTTAAAGATGCCTCCATTTTTTATAACCATGTAAACGAAATTAACCTTGAAGATCTGAAACTATGGCTTAAAAAATCCAGGGAAATCCAATGGGACTATAAAAACATTGTAAAAAATAAAGGAAAATTAGAGCCATATAAATAATATGAAAGAAACACCTGAACATAATGAGCGCGTAGCAAAATTGACCTTTGCCGCTGTCTATCCGCATTACATAAACAAAGTCGAGAAAAAAGGAAGGACAAAGGAAGAATTGCATCAAGTCATTGAATGGTTAACGGGTTTCAATTTGGAACAACTTCATTTATTAATTGAAGAGAAAGCGACCTTTGATACATTTTTTAAAAAAGCAACGTTGCACCCAAACGCAGTCTTAATTAAAGGAGTAATTTGTGGATATAAAATTGAAGATATAGAAAATACATTAACCAAACATATGCGTTACTTAGACAAATTGGTTGACGAGTTGGCAAAGGGCAGAAAAATGGGGAAGATTTTGAGACAGTGATTAAAAATTGAATTTTGAAAATTCCACAGATAATTCGCTTTTAAACATAACTTTAACCAAAAAATGCTATTAAACAGAGCTATGAAATACCTAAACATTATTTTGCTAATATTTATTTACAGCTTTGTATCTGTTTCAAATGCTCAATTTTCTGACAGTTTAAATGATACAATTTTTGAAAATAAAACGTTTGTTTCAAATGAAATTATTGGGTTCGAAAATTTTAAGTACAATCCAACAGTTGCATATTTTGAATTGAACAAACCAGATGATGTTTATGGAAATATCACAACATTTAAAAATGGTAAATTTTCTTCAGGAAATATAGGACCCTGTGGTAATGAATGTCGGGTTACTGTATCAGGAACATACGCCCTTGAAGGTAACTTGATTTCTTTATTTATTGAAACAATATCATTTTGGAAAGAATGTATTGATGAACCGAAGCAAATAATCAATGCAGAGATAGGAACATTTGTTTGGGAAAATGGCGACAATGGAACAATCAAATTAACTTCTTTAAAATAAAATCTGCTGTTAATTCCTAATGGGGTAAATATTCTGGAAATTCATTTTTTTTAGCTGAAAACATAAATTCTCAGAAACTATCAATGAATCTTAACTGATGGAAGCACCAAATTGTTTCACAAACTTTTTCCACCTTGTTTACATTTGAGATTTAAGTCGTTTTATATCTTTACGTTCACAAAATGAAATACTTATAAAATTTGATTGCTATGTCATTTCAAGCTTACATCGATAATATCAAAACCAAAACAGGTAAATCACCTGAAGAGTTTAAAAAATTGGCGGAGAAAAAAGAATTTATCATCGATGGAA